>JBJOER010000226.1:0-4649 GCA_046049215.1 Bacteroidota bacterium
AAAAATCTGCCGGAATTAATTGTGTGTGTTTTATGGTTTGATTGGGTAAGTGGGGCTCCCTCGTGGGCCCTGCTTGCTTTTTATCCCTTTCCTATTCGTCTCCGGAGACCAATCCTCCGAATAGACCGCCCAATCCGCGTGATTCCTCTTTCCGGCCACCAAAGCGGGAGGCCGCTACAATGCGGTCGGCCAGGCGCGAGAAGGGAACACTTTGCAGATACACCAGTCCCGGTCCGGTAAGGTGCGCATAAAACAAGCCCTCACCACCAAAAAGTGAGTTTTTGAAGCCCCCGATGAACTTGATGTCATAATCGATACTGGGTTCAAATGCAACCAAACATCCGGTATCGACACGCAAGGTCTCCCCGGCCGCCAATTGTCGTTTCAGGATCGTTCCTCCAGCATGGATGAAGCAATTCCCATCTCCGGAAAGCTGCTGAAGGATGAACCCTTCGCCTCCGAACAGGCCTGCACCGATGCGTTTGGTGAAAGCGATGTTGATGTCGATTCCCTGGGCTGCACACAGAAATCCATCCTTCTGACACAGGAATCGACCTCCGAAATCCTTCGGGTTAATGGCGATGATCTTCCCGGGGTAGGGTGCGGCCAAAGCCATTTTCCGCTTGCCGTTGCCGTTTGAATTGGTGAAGGTGGTGATGAAGAAACTCTCTCCGGTGATCATCCTCTTCAACCCTTTCAGGATTCCACCTCCCGTTCCAGTCTGCATTTCGATTCCCTGCTCCATGTACAGCATGGCTCCGGCCTCTGCCACGATGGCTTCTCCCGGATCCATTTCCACTTCTACAACCTGGATGTCATCACCGATGATTTGATAGTCGATTTCGTGTGCCATTTCTTTTTCGATTGGGATTGATTTCCGGATTAAAAATCCTGTTTACCAGGACAAAAATAAGTACCTTAGGGGCATGCGAAGGGTGATTTATTTTTTCATTTTTTTCACAGTGACTTCGGCGACTGCCGGAGCTCAAAACCTTAGACAGGACACACTTTTTGTACCCGGAGCCGTAAGGCAATACCAATTCCACCTGGAGGAGCCTGTTGACCGGATTGAAAACTTGCGTTACGATCAAAGCGGCGAACCGCTCAAGGGCACTCTTTCACCCGATGGGAAGCGCGTGGTGTTGGACAATTACAAAAAAGGGCAACGCATCCGGTTCAATGCCGTTTTTCCGGATGGCAGGACCGAAGAATTGGGAAAAAGTCCCTGCTTCATCGATCCCATCCAATACGAACTCTGATTTGTCACAAACCGGAAACGGTTTTGTCTTTGGGATGCTTCACACGAAATGCGAACCGCCTCGAGACAGTCTGTCCTGCAGGAATTGACAATTCCCAGCTCACTTCACCCGTCTCGTCATTCAGCTTTGCCCCCCCCAGTTCTATGGTTTTCACCTCGATGTCCTTGTTTTTAGAAACCGGGATCTGGTCGAGCAGAATCAAATTGATGGCGTCTTTCCGGGCATTCTTCACCTGAAAATCGAAAGCCAGTTCCCGTTCTCGGCTACTACCCAGCACACGCTGCGAGCTTTGGTCCTTGAGGCGCTGCCTCTTGACGGTGATGCGTTTGTCCCGTCCAAGTGAAAGTTCAAGCGTATCTCCGGTCACGGCGGGTTGGATACTTGCTTCACCCGTGAACGTCCCCTCGGAATAGATCCTGGCGACCCCCGGCAACAGACTAAGCGATTCCCAACCCGAGATCTTTGCCACTAGAAAAGCATCCGCATCGAGCTTCGGGGTGGCGATATGACGATAGAGCGCAGGCAGCGAGTGCTTTTGCAGATCCACCTGGTATTCCTGACCGTCGGAGGGGATAGTATAAGGTGTCTCAATGGTGAAAACATCACTCAACTGTTGTTGCTCCCCCGAAACGGTAAGGGATTCGATTTCCTTGTCCTTGATACCCATCTCGGCCATGGCCGGCATAGCCATTGGAACACCCTGGTCCATGTTACGGCTACCTTTGTAAACTACCGGAGGCATGTAAAAATCAACCAGCCACGGATATAGCGTCGGACGCTGGCTTCCGGACGACGGCTGGTTACCGTGCAGGGAAAGCCTGACCTGGTTCCAGTCTTCGCCGGTCCGCTGCGATACGGTGGCCTTATAGATAAACTCCACCGGACTCGATACGTCCTTGACACGGATATCGTAGGAAGGGGTCCACGACACACCTGTACCGACGAAGTAACTGAACTCCATTCCGAACTGACCGGCTGAACGTACATCGAGCCGGACGATGATGTTGCCGGTGGGTTGCATCTGTTGTTGCCGCAGCTGGTTCAATTGCTGCTGCATGCGCTGTACCTGCTCATTCAACTTCTTTTCACGTTGCTGAAACTCGAGTTGCTCTTCCCTTAGGCCGGTAAGTTTACGGTTAAAGTAGTCCACCACTTGTTCCAGTTTATCGGCTGCAAGGCCGGTGTTGGATCCACCTACGCTCTTGTTGGCCAAAAGCAAATTTTGAGTCTCGGTGTTGACAGCCAGGCGATTCTTCGTTTTACCGAGCAATAGATTCAGCGAGTCGAGTTGCGCTTCGAGCGAAAGGACTTCATTGGACTTACGACTTTCCTGAAGATAATTCTGCTGGAAGCGCACCGCATGCAAAGTGGCATCACCGGAACCTTTCAGCGTGATGCTGGAGGGATCGATGTAAGGTGATAAATGATCGATGACGACTTCCTGTATACCCGATTTCAAGGCGATTGATGCCGTGCGGCTGATCATCGCTCCCGACAAGTAGACCTTCACCTCACGTACTTCAGAACGATCGATCCAGATTGGTGTCTGGGCGGAAGTGTCGGTGGTCAAAAGGGTGAACAGGATCAATCCGGTCAACAGTGGGAATGGGGTGCGATTCATGCAGGGTATAGGAGTGGGGTTATGATCGGAAAAACGGGACAATTTGCTATTTGGTGTTCATTTTACGGCAGCCGGTGATAAAATCACGGATTGTTCATGAAAAGCCTGAATATGCACACGGCTTATTTCGTTGCAGTAAAAGTAGCAAGAATGCCGGGTAAGGGCCTATTTTTACACCATGATCCTGCAAAGGCTTTCCCTTTTCAATTTCCGGAATTACGAACAGGCCGAATTTACATTCAGCGCAGGAGTGAATGCACTCACCGGTGCGAACGGGTGCGGTAAAACCAATGTGCTCGACGCTATTCATTACCTGTGCTTGTGCAAAAGCTACTTCCACACCATCGATGCTCCGTCCTTGCGTTTCGGAAGTGGTTTTTTCACCGTTAGTGGAACCTTTGAGCGGGATGGATCGGAAGACGAAATCGTCGTTTCTGTAAAGAACGGGCAGAAGAAAAGTGTCAAGCGGAATCAAAAGGAATACGGCCGTTTGAAAGACCACATCGGGCTTTTGCCTCTGGTGATGGAAGCGCCGGTCGACCAGGAGATCATCCACGGGGGCAGCGAGGAAAGGAGAAGGATGATGGACAGTGTGATATGCCAGTACGATCACGACTATCTGGACAACCTGATGGCCTACAACCGCCTCTTGCAGCAAAGAAACGCTTTGCTTAAACAAGTGGCCAGGGGTGGCAGCAGCGACTCCTCCTTGTGGCAGGTGTGGGATGAGCAGCTTGCTCATTACGGTCATTGTGTTTACGAGGCCAGAAAAACATTCGTAAAACGGTTTCAGCCTTATTTTGAGTCCCGCTACGAAAGCCTTGCATCCCAGCAGGAATCCGCAGGGATCACGTATGTCAGCCACCTCGATGAAAGTCCATTGTCTTCACTACTGGACAAAAACCTGCAGAAGGATCTTGTGCTTCAACACACCTCATCCGGAATACACAAAGACGACTTGATATTGAACTTGAACGGCCAGCCCATCCGGCGATACGGCTCTCAGGGACAGCAAAAATCGCTGGTTCTCGCCCTAAAACTGGCCCAGTTCACGGTCATGAAAGAATCGGTCGATACAACACCGATGCTTCTGCTCGACGACGTATTCGATAAACTGGATATCGGACGGATCACAAGCCTGATGGAGTTGGTCACCAAGGAGGGCTTCGGCCAGATAATCCTTACTGACACGCAGGAAGAGCATGTGGGTGAAATATTCAAGAAAATCGGAATGCCGTTGCAGATTTTCCCTTTGTCACCGATTTCGGCAGGGTAGGATAGGGCATTACTTTCCGGAGCGCTGAAGTACCGTTTTGATGGTGTAAAAAAGGATTTTGAAATCCAGCGCAAGGGACATGTTTTCGATGTAAATGATGTCGTATTTCAGACGCTGGATCATCTGTTCTACGTTTTCGGCATATCCATATTTCACCTGACCCCAACTGGTGATTCCGGGCCTCACCTTATGCAAATGACGGTAGTGCGGCGCCTTCTGCATGATCTGATCGATGAAGTACTGCCGCTCCGGCCTTGGACCCACCAGCGACATATCACCAAGCAAGACATTGTAGAATTGGGGGATCTCGTCTAACCTGATTTTGCGCATGAATCGTCCGAATGGGGTCACGCGAGAATCATTGTCGGAAGACAACATGGGGGTCCCCCTTTCGGCACCCACAAACATTGAACGGAACTTGAAGATGGTGAAAGGGTTTCCATGCAATCCGATCCGCTCCTGAGCGAAAAACACCGGACCATTCGAAGTGAAT
>JBJOER010000227.1:0-6925 GCA_046049215.1 Bacteroidota bacterium
GAGTATATTTGCATATGGCAAAACTTCCCAGCTTGTACGCATTCACATTGGTCATGACCGCATTGTATGTGTTGCTCGGACTCTTTGTGATGTTTTCGCCCGTCATGGCTTCGTTCCTGCCAGGCTGGAAACACTGGGTATTGGGTTGTCTGATGATCGTTTACGCCGGTGTGAGGTATAAAAGGCTACAGGCCTTGAAAAAAACCATAGAAAATGACATGCATGCCTGATTCCAATCAGATGTTGTTATTCAACCCATGCTAGCGAAAGGCACACTGAAATCCCTGAACTCACGTTTATCCACCATGATACGAACAGTGTTTTTTCTGACGTCACTACTTTTCACGGCCTCCTGTGGTACTGACTTCAGGAAACCTTACAGCGATACGCCCACATCAGGAAAAGTCAGGATAGCCGGTGATGAAACCCTGGAGCCTCTGCTGGATTCCGAAGCGGACACCTTCATGGGACTTTACCGATACGCGGAGCTCCAAACGGAATTCCTTGCCGAAACAGAATGCTTCAAAGCCCTTATCGACGACTCGGTGAAAGCCATCATGGTTACGCGAAAACTGCGACCCGACGAAGAGTCGTTTTTCAAAAAAAAGAACCTGATTCCGGTGACCACCCGGGTAGCCATCGACGGTCTGGCTTTGGTGGTCAATAAAGAAAACCCCGACTCCCTACTACGCCTTGACCAGGTAAAAGACATCTTAATGGGCAGGATATCGAAATGGGAACAAATCAAAGTCGGATCTTCCCTGGGCGACATTCGGTTCGTTTTCGACCGTAACGGATCCTCCACGGTGCGCTTCCTTTCAGATAGTCTGATGGAAGGATCCTCCGCTTTCCCTTCGAATTGTTTCGCGGTAAAATCGAACAGCGAAGTCATCGACTACGTCGAAGAGAATAAGAACGCAATCGGTGTAATCGGCGTGAACTGGATCAGTGACAAAGACGACCCGAAGATGCTCAGTTTCAACAGCAGGATCCGAGTCGTTTGGATCAGCAGTAGACAGGATCCTGTTTATCCGGACGATTATTTCGGTCCATTTCAGGCCTACCTTTACACCGGTGAATATCCACTGCGTCGTGAAGTTTTTATGATCAACCGGGAGGGAAGAAACGGACTTGGCACAGGCTTTGTTTCTTTCATCGCCGGTGAACAAGGTCAGCGAATTGTCCGGCTATCCGGATTACTTCCCTCCTCTCCTTACACGCGCGACATCCGTCTAAAATAGCACCTCGAAATCCTCCATCAAGTACGATCTTAAAGTCATGAAACTTCTCCACGTGGCCTTCGCCTTTATCCTGCTGCAAGGCCTTTCTTCCGCAAAAGCTCAAACTCTGAAAGACGCCATCCGGCTGAACGAAAACGAACAGCAGGACGAGGCTGCCGCAGTTTATGAAAAACTGATTCAGCTGGAACCCACGAACGGCAACCTTTATTATTTCATGGGCGAGAACTACCTGGATGCGGAGAAGCCGGAAAAAGCGGCTTCCGCTTTCAGTGCTGGACTGCAAAAAGACCAAACGAATGCTATCAACCTCATCGGGCAAGGTGAGCTGAAGCTGATGTCGGGAGACCTAAGCGGTGGAAAAACACTCATCGACCAGGCAGTGAAGGCCGGAGGAGGTAAAAACGCACTCATCCTGATGGAGGCCGGTGAAGCCTTCATGAAATACCGTAAAGCGCAGGACCTATTGAGTGCGCAAACGTGCCTTGAATCCGCTGCAAAGCTCGAACCGAAGAACCCCGAGGTGTATAACCTGCTCGGCGATCTCTACTCCGAATTGAATAACGGAACTGTCGCGGCCGGCCACTACAACAAAGCCCTGGACCTGGACAAGAACCAGGTAAAAGCGCTTCTTCACAAAGGACAGCTTTACAAAAGGTCTACGAATTTCGAAGGCGCCCTGGTTGAGTTCGAAAACTGCCTGAAGATCGACCCGAACTTCGCACCTGCATACCGTGAGATGGGTGAAACCTATTTCAAAATGCGTAACATGGAAAAGGCCAAGGAGAACTACAAGAAGTACCTGGAACTCTCCCGAAACAACAGCAGCGCCCGACTCCGCTACGCCTACTTCCTGTTTGAAAGCGAGGATTTCAAATCCGCTCAGTCCGAGCTTGATAAGATCTCCAAGGCCGACTCCTCCAACCTGTACATGATGCGCATCATCGGGTACGTCGCCCTGGAGAATGAATTCACCGATACTGCCAAAAGAGCATTGAACAAGGTCTTCCTGTTAACTGCAGACGATACCTCCAAGCGAATCAGCAAGGACTACGCCTACTATGGCCGAACTTTGGCCCGCACCGGCAACGACTCTCTGGGGATGGACTACCTGACCATCGCCATCGAAATGGATCCACGCTACAGTGAACATTATGACGACCTGGGAAAGCTGGCCACCAAATCAAAACGGTACCAAGTCGCTGTTTCCACATACCGGAAAAAAATCGAACGTCATCACAAAATCAACAGTAGCGACTATTACAACCTGGGTCGTGCTTTGTACTCGAACAAGGAGTTTACAAGTGCAGACAGTGCATTCTTGAAAGTTACTGAACTCAGTCCGAACTGGGCGAACGGATACCTGTATCTCGGCCGCACCCGAAGCCAGATCGATACGCTCTTTACAGACCTCTCCGCAATTCCTCCTTATGAGAAATACATCGGATTAGCCGGTGCAGATGCCGCAGGCATGGCGAAGTACAGCAAAGAACTGGTGGAGGCGAACAGCTACATCGCCGTGGCTTACCTCCGCAAAAAAGATTGCACGAAGTCAATCGAATACTGGAACAAAGTGCTCGCCATCGACCCCAAGGTGCAACAGGCGATCGATGCCATCAAGATCATCAAGGATTCAAAGGATTGCAAGTGACCCTAACGGGTTCCGTCGCCTGCTGAAGCATCAAGCTTCAGGTTCTCCCTCGCCTTCGAATTTAAAGCCCAACCGTTTACCGGTCGAAACCGTGCTTTGCATCGTGTTGACCATGGCCTCGTAAACCGTAATTTCTTTCATGGCATCGTAACCCGGTACGGCAACGTCGATTTCAAGACTAAAAATCAACGCCTGTTCCACGATGGCTTTAAGTAGTTCGGGATTCACCATGTGCGTTCCGTAATCATTGAACAACACCCCTAGCTGCCTTTTACCTTCTATAAAAAAATGGCCCTCCCTGTTCACGAAGATCCGTGCTACAAGGTGCCCGGTGTCGTTCCTTCTTTCAAATTTGAAAGAGTCGGAAAGGAAATTGTAGATACTGATCATCCCTACTGTAGCCCGGGACTCGTCGAGCCTGACGTAGCTGTTCTTCCAGACCGGATGCCCGTGATCAAAGACCAAGGCATTCGAGTGCATGACGAAAAGCAACATATCGTCAGCCACTTTGATTTCAGCTTCGAAATTGGACCTGTCCTTGTAATGGATTCGTATCCGAGAATCGGATTTTCCAACCTCGCGCTTGAGTACTGTCTCGAATTCTTTCAATACCTTTTTAATGCCCTGCAGGACATCGTAGGTTTTATCCGTAACATCTTTGGAAAGACCACCTTTACTGAGAATGGTTTGAACAAGGTTGACATTGAAATCGCTCATGATTCAAGCATTGGTAAACTGTCTGCATTAAAAACAATCAACTCTATAACCTTACTCTTCAATTCTCAATACGCTCGTGCAAAAATGACCCGCTGAACCGAGGGATTACCGGTCAGAATGCATTTTCCATCCTCCAACTTGTTGTCTAAAGGAATACAGCGGATGGTCGCTTTAGTCAGGTCTTTGATCTTTTGCTCAGTTTCCGCAGTACCGTCCCAATGTGCATAAATGAATCCGCCCTTTTCGTCCAGGATCCTGTTGAACTCCTCCCACGTGTCCGCTCTGTGCGTATTCTCTTCGCGGTGAGTCAATGCTTTCCTGTAGATATTGTCCTGGATCTGCTGAAGCAGGTGCTCGATTTTGATGTCCAGGTCCGTCACATCGTAAGTTGACTTCTCCAGTGTATCTCGCCGGGCTACTTCCACACTGCCATTTTCCATGTCGCGGGGTCCGATGGCTACGCGTACCGGAACACCTTTCAATTCGTATTCTGCGAACTTCCATCCGGGCTTATGGGTATCGCGGTTATCGTAACGGACGGAGATTCCCTTGGTGCGCAAGGATGCGATGATCGGCAGTACGTACGTATCCAACTGCGCAAGCTGGTCACTGTTTTTGTAAATGGGCACTATCACCACCTGGATCGGTGCCAATCGGGGAGGCAACACAAGCCCCTTGTCATCGCTATGTGACATGATCAGTGCACCCATCAAACGAGTGGATACTCCCCAGGAAGTGGCCCATACAAAATCCTGCTTGCCATCTTTGCCCGTGAATTTTACATCAAATGCCTTGGCGAAATTCTGGCCAAGAAAATGGGATGTTCCCGCCTGGAGCGCCTTGCCATCCTGCATCAACGCCTCGATGCACAAGGTATCGATGGCGCCCGCAAACCGTTCATTCGCTGTTTTTGATCCTTTAACAACGGGCATCGCAAGAAAATCCTCGGCAAAGGTGGCGTACACATCCAGCATTTTTCGCGTCTCTTCCATTGCTTCGTCCGCAGTTGCGTGGGCGGTATGACCTTCCTGCCAGAGGAATTCCGCCGTGCGTAGAAACAGCCTAGTGCGCATCTCCCAACGCACCACGTTGGCCCATTGGTTTACAAGTATGGGAAGATCCCTGTACGACTGGATCCAACCGCGGTAGGTATTCCAGATGATGGTCTCGGATGTGGGACGAACGATCAACTCCTCTTCCAGCTTTGCATCCTCGTCCACCACAATGCCCCCTCCATTGGGGTCGTTTTTCAACCGGTAATGGGTAACGACGGCACACTCTTTCGCAAAGCCTTCCACATGATTCGCCTCTTTGGAAAAGAAGGACTTGGGAATGAACAGAGGGAAATAGGCATTCACGTGACCGGTTTCTTTGAACATACGATCGAGGTGTTCCTGCATCTTTTCCCAGATGGCGTATCCATAGGGTTTGATCACCATGCAGCCTCTGACAGCCGAATTTTCCGCCAAATCGGCCTTAATGACCAGATCCTGGTACCATTGGGAGTAATTTTCAGACCGAGAGGTCAGCTGTTCGCTCATATCCTTTTTATCTTTACGAAGTTTGGCACTGTGTTTGTCTGTTCATCAGCACAACAAAATTGGGAAACAGACCGCACATGGACAATGTTATCTATCATAGCTCCATGAAAAGCATGAAAAGCGCGTCAATTTCCTTAAACGTAGGACAACTCATGAAAACGCTCCCTATTGTGTTGATTGCTGCTATTGCATCGGTCAACTTCAGCTCATGTTCAGCCAGCCGAATGGCCAACAGCGACGATGTATATTACTCGAGCCGTGATGAACGTGCTTCGGAGTTTAACAGTTCGTCGTCAACGGACAACGGGAACTACCGCAATGACAATAACTACGACAATACCGGAAACGGGGGATACGAACCGACCAGCAGTCAGTCGCAGCAAAACAACCAGCCGCAAAACAATGGCTATGCTCCGCAACAGAATGACGATGGCGGTACACCTCCTGAAAACCGTTTCAGCTACGACCCCGACCGTTCCGCAGCCGGTTCCCAGGAACAATACAGCGACGGCAACGGCAACACGTACATCACCAACAATTATTACAACGACGACGACTACTATGACTACGCCTACACGGCAAGAATCCGTCGTTTTTATCATCCCTACGGCTGGAACTATTACGATCCATTCTACACCAATCTGTACTGGTATGATTACAACCCCTATTCATGGGGCGTAAGCTTGTACTGCACTTACAACTGGTGGAATCCTCGCCCCACCTTCGGTTGGGGCTGGGGTGGCGGCTGGGGTGGCGGCTGGGGCGTCGGAATCGGTTGGGGAAGTCCCTGGATGGGTAATTCGCCCTACTGGGGCAATCCCTGGGGAGGCGGTTGGGGTGGCTACCAGGCCGGATACTGGAACGGCTACAACCAAGGGTACTGGAACGGATATTATGCCGGACTCTACAACGGAACCTTCAACCCCTATTACTTCAATAGCCTCGACAATCATAGCTATTATTATGGTCCTCGTGGTGGTCGAACCGGTATCGCCGGAAACACACCAGGCGTTAGAGGCGGAAGAACTGTTGGTGAATTGTATGGCAGAACATTGGTGGCTGAGAATCCCCGCAATAGCGGAAATTACGGTATCGATGGCGAAAGTGCAATCGGTCGACCCAAACGCGACATCCGTTCTATGGACACCCGAATCGAGACCCGACCTTCCAATGCAAGCGATTCTCGCGGAAATGTTAAAGACGGAATCCAGCCCCGCGACAACAATTCACGTGGAGTTGAAACCATCAATCCACGGAATAACGACGGCCGTGATATTGCCACACCTCGAAACGAACCCGGCAAATCCACCGGTTCCGACCAGATGCAACCGAACACTCCCCGTGGAAATCAAGATGTGGTTCCAGGCACCAAGAACAATCCAGCCAATCAAAATCCGCGGAGCATTCAACCGGTCAATCCCCGTCAGGACAATCCTCGCGAAACTTCACCAAACGCTCCAGGCAACCCGAAGATGAATGCGCCCGGGGATAGCAGGCCTGGAGTACCAGGGAATACGAACCCAAGGAGTAATGAGCCCTCCAATCCGAGGAATTCTGAAACAGGTTCACCCCGCTATCCGGACACCCGGACTCAGCCTTCAGGCAATCCGCGAGGCAATGAATACAGCCCTGCCCCGGGAATTCGCAACGAACCCCAAATGAATGCCCCCCGGGGAAAGGATACACCAAGAAGTCAACCGGAGTACAACAACGCACCCCGTAATGAATCTTCACCAAAAGGGGGTGAGGAAGTGAAACCACGAAGGTCAAGCCGCGAG
>JBJOER010000228.1:0-5753 GCA_046049215.1 Bacteroidota bacterium
CACCCCGAAGGATCACCCGGCGAAGGGTTCGCTTCGTTCATGGATTGGAAGAACAGCATAGTGGATCCGGTTGATCACCGGCTGCAACGCTTTATTGAATCACCCATCGCACACCCGACGGTCATGTACCGTAAGGAGCTGGTAAAACGATACGGGCATTATCTAACGACCGGCACACCCGAAGACTACGAGTTATGGCTCCGCTGGATGGACAAGGGCGTTGTTTTCGCGAAACTCCCGGAAGGATTGTTGTTATGGCGTGACCATTCCGGTAGGCTCACACGCACCCATCCGGATTATACCAAAGAAGCGTTCGGCCGGATCCGTTCACACTACCTTGCGATCGAACTCAAACGCATCATGGGTAGCAGGAAACTGATCGTTTGCGGTGCGGACCGGAGTTGCAGGCGTAAAGCTTCCATTCTGACAGGGGAAGGCATTGCGGTTGCAGGCTTCGCAGATGTGGTACCGAGGGACATTTCCGGACTCAAGTTCATTCCTGCATCAGAGATCATCCACGACCCCGACATCTACTTCCTGAGTTTTGTTTCGTCGAGAGGGAAAGCAGCTGAGTTGCGCGATTTCTTTCGAAAGAAAGGCATGCAGGAAGGGCAGGATTTCCTGCTTGCAAATTGAACGGTCAATTCAATCCCGGCGGTGCTGCCTGAAATCCTGTTACCTTTACTCCATGCGGAACACGTCCTTTTGGGTGTTGATCATCCTGCTGACCACCGGGATCGGCGCTAACAAGGGCAATGCGCAATCCAGGTCATGGGATGCAGGGGCGATCGCTGGCATCGGATTCGTCAGGGTGAACGGGAATCCTTTGCTGAGCAGCTTTCTTGAAAGTGACTCAAGGCCTTGTTTCGGTCCGGCTGTGCGCGTCGAACTCAACAAAAGGTACAGTGTCCGAAGCCATCTGGCTTATGAGTCCAAGGGAGCCAAAGGATTTTTACCTCTCTACGATGACGAGGGTGAGCCACTCGGATTATTTCAAACGCAGATCAACTACGACTACCTTACTCTGCCGGTTCTGATCGAAGCCGCATGGGGCGGAAAGCTCAAATTCACTTTGAGCATGGGACCCTATCTCGGCATCATGCTATCGCAAAAAACAACTTACACCGACCTGTTTTCGGGAGAGGTGCTTAAGGATACCGACATGTCGAAGTACGTCCCCTGGGACGGCGGATGGATCACCGGTAGCGGACTTCGCTTTCAGGCGGGAAAACGAACCATCATCACCCTCGACGGCCGATTGAATTTCGGACTGGCCAATGTCGCCTCCAAGCCGGTTTTCTACAGTCTGGAATTGCACCAGCAATCCTCGCAGATCCTGCTGGGCATTCATTTCAGGCCGAAGTCGATGTCGAGAAGAAGACCGTGAACCCTCAATTCCCTTTGCGACGAAAAAGCAAGGAGGCATCGCCAAAACTCAAAAAACGGAAATTCTCCTCCAGCGCTGTCGCATACACTTTCCGCCAGTCTTCTCCGATGAATGCAGCGACCAGCAGCAGTAAAGTACTCCCCGGCTGATGGAAATTGGTTTGAAGAATATCTACCACTTTGAAGGAATAACCCGGCGCGATCATCAGCCGTGTCCTACCCTGCAATGCATCCAACCTGTTTTTCGCGAGATACTGCAAAACAGCCTCCAGTGCGCTATGGACCGATGGCAAATTCTCCGACTGAAACCCATCCCATTGATCGACGAGCAGGTCATCTGAAGGAAGATCATCCAGCAGACATCGGACACCGAACCAATACAGGGACTCGAGCGTACGCAGCGAAGTTGTACCCACTGCCAAAACCGAACGACTGCCTGCACTTTCTTTAAAAGCACGGATCATATCTGCATCAACATGAATGCGCTCGGCATGCATATCGTGCTCTCCGATCGAATCGCCGGTAACGGGTCGAAAGGTACCAGCACCGACATGCAGCGTGACCGGCATTACGGTATGACCGGCATTGGACAGTGCATCCAGCATCTCTTCAGAATAATGCAATCCGGCTGTAGGAGCAGCCACTGAGCCCTCGCTGCGGGCATAGACAGTGTTATACCTTATTTCGTCTTCTTCGTCAGCGTCTCTGTTCAGGTAAGGCGGAAGAGGCAGGTTGCCGATATGCTCTAGAATTTGGGCGAAGGACCAATCGGAAGGTGTCCATGAAAATTCAATTCGCGATTCCGCACCCTGGCTTTCAAGCAAACGCGCATGCAACTGCACATTTCCCTCGGGGCCGGATACATTCAAGTGCAAATCCCCCTCTTTCCATCGCTTACGGTTTCCGACCATACAGCGCCACTCGACCCTTCCCTTTCGCCCCAATTCTTCGGCAGGATCGGCACCATAGGCAGGTTCAAGGCAGAACAACTCAATACGAGCACCGTTTGCATTGTGAAAAACCAGGCGAGCATTGACTACACGGGTTTGGTTCAGCACCATGACGCAACTTGCAGGAAGAAAACCCGGAAGGTTCCTGAAAACGTCGGTTTGAATCGCTCCATCTTTATAAACCAAAAGACTCGAACATGTACGGTCTTCGAGGGGGTAAACCGCAATCCGCTCTTGCGGCAGATCGTAGGTATAGTCCTCGATTCGGATCAGGCGCGGGTCGGAGTACATGTTGAAATTGAAAAGAGAAGGTAACTAAATATCAAACTTGTTGAGACTATTCAATCGGCAAAATAAGCATCGATTCCTTCAACCGTTGAAAACACAATAAGTTAAACTCATAAAAAAGCCCCACCGGTAAAGGCGAGGCTTTTCTTCCAGGTACCCGGGATCGGGGTCGAACCGATACGATATTGCTATCACTGGTGTTTGAGACCAGCGCGTCTACCAATTCCGCCACCCGGGCATTGTCTAACGACCGCGCAAAAGTAATGATTTAGGCAAATCGAATACAGACCGACCACCCTGCTTTTGTTGAAAACAACCGAAATGATCAAAACAAGCTCAACTGCTCATCCTTCAGCTGAAAACTCTTTCGGTGGTAAGGTGAGTAACCATATTGACGGATAGCCTCAACGTGGGCTTCCGTGCCATAGGCCTTGTTGCGATCCCACCCGTAGAAGGGATATTCTTCGTGGATTTGCCGCATGTACGCATCCCTGTGGGTCTTGGCCAGCACAGAGGCGGCGGCAATAGAAAGAAAAGTGGCATCCCCCTTGACGATGCAGCGGTGAGGAATGCCCTCGTAACCCGGGAAACGATTTCCGTCGATCAGCAGGGACTCGGGCTCGGGATGCAGTTTGGCAATGGCTTGCCTCATGGCCGAAAAAGTGGCTTTCAGGATGTTGATGCGGTCGATCTCATCGTGCATCACCATGGCTACACCCCATGATAGAGCATGTTCTTCTATCAACTTGCGAAGCGTTTCACGCAGGGGTTCGGGAAGCTTTTTGGAGTCGTTCAACACCTCGTACCAATCGTAGGACTTATTTGCCGGTAAGATCACAGCGGCCGCCACCACGGGACCGGCAAGGCATCCCCTGCCGGCCTCATCCACTCCCGCTTCAATCACTTGTAAATTATAGGCCTTTTTTAGCATGTCAAGTACGCCCACTAAATTGGCTTAAATTTGGCCCCCGGCCAAGCCATGCAGCGGAAATTCATCACCAACCTCGCCTTCCTTCTTTTTCTGAATCTGCTGATCAAGCCCTTTTGGATACTCGGCATTGACCGGGCAGTTCAAAATGAAGTAGGAGCCGCCTCGTATGGTTTGTATGCCGCGCTCTTCAACTTTTCCTTCCTCTTCAACATTTTGCTCGATTTCGGCATCACCAATTTCAACAACCGAAACATCGCCCGGCACAACCACTTGCTTAAGAAACACCTCTCCGGCATCCTCACGCTCCGCCTGGTACTTGCCGGGGTGTATTTCCTGGTGAGTTTACTCGTGGCCTCTCTGGTTGGCTATAGCGGTCGGGAGCTTGTCCTTTTGACGGTCTTGCTGTTCAACCAGGGACTTCTATCACTGATCCTCTACCTGAGGTCCAACATCGCCGGACTTCACCTTTTCCGGATCGACAGTGTGGTTTCCGTCCTTGACCGGAGCATCATGATCGTCATCTGTGGCATTGTTCTTTGGGGAGGCGTTACCGATGAACCCTTCCGCATCGAATGGTTCGTGTGGATACAGACCTTAGCCTATGCCACTACCGCCTTATTAACCTTCGCTTTCCTAAAAACGAAGCTTGGCGACCTGAAGACAAACTGGGATTCCCGCTTTGCACTGGTCATTCTCAAAAAGAGTTACCCCTTCGCCATTCTCATCCTGCTGATGACTTTTTACAACCGGATCGATTCGGTGATGCTTGAACGGTTGTTACCCGGCGGAGCTGAGCAGGCCGGAATTTACGCACAGGCCTACAGGCTTCTCGACTCGGTCAACATGATCGCCTATCTGTTTTCTGTCCTGCTTTTGCCCATGTTTTCCACCATGATCAAGCAGAAAAAGCCTATGGAGGACCTTGTGGAACTTTCTTTCTCATTGATTGCAGTTCCCGCATTGATTGTCATGGCCGCCTGTACCGTTTATTCCCAAGATATCATGGATGCACTATATATCCATCACGTGGAAGAGTCTGCCGCGGTCTTCTCCGTAGTCATCCATTGCTTTCTGGCCATGGGTTCGGTGTATATCTTCGGCACGCTGCTCACCGCACATGGTAGCCTGAAAGCATTGAACATCGTGGCAGCCTCGGCCATGTGCCTGAACATCGCCCTCAACCTTTGGCTGATTCCCCGCTACCAGGCCATGGGGGCTGCTTTTTCCGGGCTTATCACCCAGGCGGTGGCCGCGCTGGTGCAAATCGCACTCGCCCACCGGATTTTCGGATTTAAAATCAGATGGGGGCTCGCCGCACGCTACTTGATTCTCAGCCTGATGGTGATCGCCTCTTTCCTTTTCAGCATGAATTGGTCAAGCCAATTTGTAGTGAACATCCTGGTCGGCTCGGTAGTAAGCCTGCTCACTGCACTCCTGCTGAAACTGATCCGGCCGATTGAAATAATCCGCCTTTTGAAAGATCGAGAGCAGGCCTGAGTCTACCCTTTGCGCCTATTCCCCTATTTTTGGTCGCCCAACCGGTCAACAAGCATGCAAGAACAAACTCCTGACCCCTCCAAACTGAATTCTATCCGGCTTATCAAACTGCTTATCAAGTGGCGCAAACAACTGATTGTCACAGCAGTAGTTTCGGGTATCGTATCGTTTGTTTTCACATTACCCCAGTTCATGACTCCCATGTTCAAGGCCACTTCGGTAATCTATCCCGTGAGCTTGAAGTCGTATTCGAAAGAATCCCCGACCGAACAGATGGTACAATACCTCAACTCGGTCGAGGTTTTGGAAAAGTTGGTCGCTCCGTTCGACCTCTACGAGCACTACGAAGTCGATAGCGTTGGACTTTATCCAAGATTCGAGATGCTCAAACGCATCAATGAGAACGTCAAGGTGGCGAAGACCGAATTCGAGTCAATAGAAATCAACATCTGGGACAAGGATCCTTTTGTTGCAGCCAGGATGTGTGATTCGCTGATCCGTTATGCCGACGAAAAGGCGCTCACTATCCTGCGCGACTCTTGCCGGGAGGCGCTGGTCATCATCAAGAGCCAACTTGATGAAAAAAAGGCGGAATTGGATTCGATGGAAAATGCCATCAAAACCTTGCGAATGGAATATGGCATCACCGATTTTGAAAACCAGGTGGAAGGGTTCTCCCGCGAGTATTATCACTCCCTGAG
>JBJOER010000229.1:0-5786 GCA_046049215.1 Bacteroidota bacterium
CTCTCCGAAATGAAATTGGAGCATGAGCAATGGCAAGGCCGGCTCCGCTTTTACAAAGATGAATTGTCTCATTTCAACAACCATCTCGATCGGTTGGCCGCCTCTGGAAAAGCCCGGGAGGTACAACCCAGGCTAAATCATTTTCAGACCCTTTTTCGGGACAAGGAAAGTCGGTTGGATCAGATTCGAACCGACTTCAGCCGGCACGAATCACTCATTCAGTCCATGAATTCCGGTCACGAGGCGGAGCCGAAAGACGGAATCCGTAAAGTGCATCGTGTCCAGCGTGACAAACTGGAACAGATTGAGCAGTTGTTTCACGATTTACGCAATGAGTTCAATGTGTTCCTCAACGACGTGAGTGATCGCAAATCTCTTTGACTTCAACAGTCTTTGAATTTCCTCAGAACATGAGTAACATGCTGAGTAGGAGGAAGAGCACGAAAAGACCTTCCATTACGAAGAGCAGGTTTTTGACAGACATCTTGATTTTCTTTTAAGTATCTGCTGGCAATATGCCCGCATCTGCTTTCGGAAAGTAACCGAAATGCCTGGGAATCTTACAAGCAACCGACTAGCTTGATTTCAAATCGAACCGTCTGTTGCAAAAGGCGATCTCTTCCTGGTAATGGTTGGAACAGACAATTACTGTCTTGTCTGTAGTATGACTGTTGATCATGTCCTTATACCATTCCACACCTGCACTGTCGAGATTCGAAAGCGGCTCGTCCAGGAGCAAAAGCCTTGCACCGCTAAGAATTGCGCAACCGAGTTTGACCCTTTGCTTCATCCCGGAAGAAAAATGCTTGAGTGGTTTGTTGCGGAATTGCTCGAGCGCCAGTAGCTGTGGGATTTTGTCAAGTGAAAATCCTGAGCCGAAAGGTTTGAAATTGTGTACGAAGCGAATCAGCTCATCCAGTGTGTATTCTTCCGGAAGATCCAAGTACGGTGCAGCTAGGGAGAGATGACTAGGCCAGTCGTTTTTTTCGAGTTGTTGTGCTCCCTGGAACTGAACGATTTCGCCTTCACTCACAGATTGGTATCCTGATATGCAAAGCAGGAAGGTTGATTTTCCAGCACCGTTGTGTCCACAGACTGCCACCTTGTCTCCTTCAGAGACTTCCCAATCCAAACCTCTGAAAATCCATTGACGCCCATGGCGTTTTCCGGCGGAACGGAGATGAAGACGTGACAATGGTTACTCGGATTTGATGGCTGAGCTTTGATGAGGGCCGCGGATGATTCCTTTCTCGGAGCCCTTGATGAAAGAGACGATTAGGTCTCGGTGTGCGGAGGGCTGGAAGCGCGATTCAATCTCCTCGAGTGCAGATGCAAGGTTCAATCCTCTTTGGAAAACGATACGGTAGATGTCTTGGATTTCCTGAACCGTTTCAGGTGTGAATCCGCGTCTGGATAAACCTACTGAATTGATCCCGATGTAACTGAGTGGTTCACGGGCAGCCTTGACGAATGGTGGTACGTTTTTACGAATGCCGGTTTGTCCTCCGATAAAAGCATGAGCACCGATGTGCATGAATTGAGAAACGCCTACATAGCCTTCAAGAATCGCCCAGTCCTGGATGGTGACATGCCCGGCCAGGTTGACCGAGTTGGCCAGAATGACATGGTTGCCGATGATACAGTCGTGGGCGACATGAACATAAGCCATTAACAGGCAATGCTTGCCGATTTCCGTTCTTCCGGCGGCCGAAGTTCCACGGTTGATGGTGACACACTCTCTGATGCTTGTATTGTCACCGATGATGGTGGTGGTCTGCTCTCCCTTGAACTTGAGGTCTTGTGGAATCGCTGATATGACCGCACCCGGGAATATCTTGCAGTTCTGTCCGATGCGGGCTCCGTCGAAAATGGTAACGTTGGATCCGATCCAGGTGTTGTCTCCGATTTCAACATCGCCATGGATGCATGTGAACGGATCGATGCGGACATTGTTGCCGATCCTGGCCCTGGGGTCGATATATACGAAGGGGGTTTCCATCAGCTCTTTTTAACAATTTGGGCCATCATCTCGGATTCCATCACAACCTTGTCTCCAACTATCGCTTCTCCTCGCATGTGGCAGATGCCTCTGCGGATCGGACTCACCAGTTTCAGGTCGAAAACAACAGTGTCTCCGGGACTTACCTTCTGCTTGAACCTGGCCTCGCTGATCTTCATGAAGTAGGTCCAGTAGTTTTCCGGATCAGGCACGGTGCTCAGGACCAATATGCCGCCTGTTTGAGCCATCGCTTCAATCAACAATACACCCGGCATGACGGGGTTGTTCGGGAAGTGTCCCTGAAAGAACCACTCGTTCATAGTAACGTTCTTGACACCGACTACTCGGTCAGATGTCAACTCGATGATTTTATCCACCAATAAAAAGGGGAAGCGGTGAGGTAGCATCGATTCGATTTTGACGATGTCGCAAACCGGCTCCGCATGTAGGTCGTATTTGGGCTTCTTGTGACGATCGCGCTTGATGACCTCTTTTATTTTTTTAGCGAATGCTACGTTGGCTGCGTGACCTGGCCGGGCGGCCAGGATATGGCCTTGAACAGGCATTCCGATCAAAGCGAAATCGCCAATGATGTCCAGCAATTTGTGCCGTGCGGGCTCGTTTTGGAAATGCAACTGAACATTGTTGAGGATGCCCTTTTCTTTCACCTGTACGCTCGGCTTGTTGAAGAGCATGGCCAGCTCATCCAGCTTGTCCTGGCTGACTTCCCGGTCAACGACGACAATCGCATTGTTGAGGTCTCCACCTTTCACCAGGTTGTGCTTCACCAACATCTCGAGTTCGTGAAGAAAGCAGAAGGTGCGGCAGGGTGCGAACTCCTGGTCGAATTCACTGATCTTATGAAGCTGCGCGTGTTGGGTGCCGAGTACAGGACTATTGTAGTCCACCATGACGGTGATACGGTAATCGGGGCTTGGTACAGCCAGCATCTCCACGTTTCGTTCCGGTTCTTCGTAGCTGAGTACTTCTTCAAGCACATACACCTCACGTTCAGCTTCCTGCTCGACGATTCCGGCTGAGCGCAAAGCCTGGATGAAAGGTGAGGAGCTGCCGTCCATGATCGGCACTTCTGGCCCATCCACTTCTATCAGCACATTGTCGATTTCCAAACCGACCAAGGCGGCAAGTGCATGTTCTGTTGTGCTGATTCTGGCTCCGTTTTGCTGCAAGGTGGTTCCCCGGGAGGTATCAACCACGTTGAAAGCATCGACATCGATAACGGGCGACCCTTCCAGGTCGGTTCTTTGGAATTTGTACCAGTGGTTTTCAGGCGCAGGCTTGAATGTAAGGCTCGCAGGAACTCCGGTATGCAGGCCTACTCCGCTAACCGTTACCGGATGTTGAATGGTTTTTTGCTTGTGGGACATGGAATGGTGTCAATTGTTGCGGGAAAGCAGGTCGCTGAGTGTCTTGCGCAATTCCCTGACCTGTTGCTCCAGCTCCGGGAGCTTACGGAAATGAACGTAGCTTCTTTTGTAATCGCCGATTCCGAATGCAGGGGAGCCCTGCAGTATCTCACCGCTTTGGGTGATGCTGCTTCCGATTCCGGATTGCGCTGCGATCTTGGTGCCATCGGCGATGTGGATGTGTCCGACAATCCCAACCTGTCCTCCAATCATGCAATTGCTACCGATCTTGGCGGATCCGGCTATACCGGTCTGCGCTGCAATCACGGTGTTTTCACCGATCTCCACATTGTGTGCTACCTGGATGAGGTTGTCCAGCTTGACGCCCTTCCGGATGATCGTACTGCCCAGGGTGGCTCTGTCGATGCTGCAATTGGCTCCGATTTCGACATGGTCCTCGATGATCACATTTCCGATCTGGGCTACTTTTTTGTAACTGCCGTCGTTGGGCTGGAATCCAAAACCGTCGGAACCGATCACGACACCTGCATGAACATGAACATCTTTCCCGAGAATACAATCTGAATAGATTTTGACTCCCGGAAACAGCGTGCAGTCGTCACCGATTGAAACGTTATCACCGACATAGCAACCGGGATAGACCTTGACACGGTTGCCGATGCGGGCGTCTTTTCCGATGTAGGCGAAAGAACCGATGTAACAATCTTCACCGACCTGAGCACTGGTATCGATGAAGGAGTTTGGTTCGATACCGGACTTGTTTCTGCGTATTGTATTGTAGATCTCAAGAAGTTTGGCGAAACTCTGGTAGGCATCCGAAACCCGGATCAGGGTAGCAGCCACCGGTTGTTCGAAACGGAAATCTTCTCCTGTGATGACAATGGAGGCCGCAGTCGTGTAAATATGCGGGGTGTAGAGCGGGTTGGCGAGAAAAGTCAAGGTGCCGGGTCTGCCTTCCTCGATTTTCGACAAAGCAGAGACCCGGATTTCCGGATCACCTTCTACCCGTCCCTGAAGCAGGTCGGCGATTTGGCGGGCTGTAAATTCCATGTCAGAGCGCAAATTTAGCAATTATGCAAGGGCGATGGTCCCGGGTGAGGTCTCCGGATATCAGGTAGCGATTGTGAATTCAGGCAGACTGCACAAGAAGTGCTTTTGGATGGGTGAGGAGAGTACAGCGACCTCCATCTGGTCGCTTGCAGAGGTCAACTCAATGGAACTTCCGTCTCGGAATAGGATGCGGATGGGTTCGCCGGCCGGGTCGTAAGCACTGTTACTTATTGAGCCGCAAAAGGCGAAATAGCGGCTTTCCTCAGGGGGGACTCCGAAATCCTTGGCGGCTTTCGCTGTCAAAGGATTTAGATCAACCAGGGTAAAGGGGTCCTTTTGCAGTTTAATTTTGTACAATCGCCTGTTAACCATCCCTTTGCAAAGTGTACTGAGAACAATGTCGGGATGATGGCACCAAACTTTAATGGCACCGAATACATCGTAATCGTCCAATTCTGCATAGCGCTCCAGCAAGTCGGGATTTCGTCGCATGTCTTCTTCGGTGCAGGTGTTTGACAGGAAAAAGCCAAATGCAGGGCTGGCGAAAAGCTGTACTCCGCTTAAGGTCAACTCCCTGGCTCGGCGTAGAATGTTTACCAGCAACTGCTCGGCGGCGAGTACGGTTTTGTGAAGATAGACCTGCCAGTACATGAGTCTTCTGGCCACGATGAACTTTTCGATGGAGTAGACCCCTTTTTCCTCAACGACCAGGCGCCCGTCGTGCACATCCAGCATTTTAATGATGCGTTGGGCGCCGATTTTTCCTTCGAGCACTCCGGTGTAAAAACTGTCCCTGTTGAGGTAATCCAGCCTGTCCATATCCAGCTGGCTTGATATCAACTGGTGCAGAAATCGCTTAGGGTACTCCCCTCGGAAGATCCGAATGGCTGTTTCGAGCTTTCCATTGAATAGGGCATTGAGCTTTTCCATCATCAGCAGTGACACCGCTTCGTGGCTGATACCCTTGACGAGACTGTTTTCTAAAGCATGGGAAAAGGGACTGTGGCCGATATCATGCAAAAGGATGGCGATTTCAACTGCACGGGCCTCCTCGTCACTGATTTCCTGTCCCTTCGATCGCAAGGTTTCGACAGCTTGCATGGTGAGATGCATGGCACCGAGCGCATGGTGAAATCGGGTGTGCAGCGCTCCGGGGTAAACCATGTGACCCAGGCCCAGTTGCCGGATGCGACGCAGTCGCTGGAACCAGGGATGTTCAATCAGGTCGAATAACAACGGGTCTGGAATCGTGATGAATCCATAAACCGGATCGTTGATGATTTTCTTTTTGTTCTGTAAAGTCATTCTCTAGTCACGAAGATAGGGTATTGCGCCATGGTCTGCCGTTT
>JBJOER010000230.1:0-32605 GCA_046049215.1 Bacteroidota bacterium
TTTCAGCAGGACAGGGCACCAAGAATGCTTCCGTCAGCTGGGGTACCGCCGCTGCCACCAACCAATTCGTGCGCGTCACGGCATCCAACACCTGCGGCACCAGCACGACCCGCGTCACGCCTGCCATCTCCGTCAGCAGCTGCAGCCGCTCCATTGCCACAACAGGTGATGCAGCCGTGGAGCTCTTCCCCAATCCGGCAAACGACCGTGTTTGGGTTTCCCTGAACGGATTCGATCAGGAAGTGAATCTGAATGTGATGGATGCGTCAGGCCGCCTCACGGTATCGCATGCACGTATGAATGTCGAAAATGCGGAGCAATTGTTGTTGCCCGTATCGGATCTCGCGCCGGGCATTTACACCATTATCGTACAAGACGGAGAAAGAACCGCCCACTCCAAACTGGTGGTTCAGTAAGAATAGAGTTTTTCCATTGGCCGGGCTTGTCTCTTCGGAGACAGGCCCGTTTTTTATTTCCACATCCACAGGAACCGGTACTCCGACCGGAAACACCATAAAAGCCAAAAGCCGCTACGCATGTAACGGCTTTTAGCATTCCCAGTGCACCCGGCGGGACTCGAACCCACAACCAACAGAATCGGAATCTGTCATTCTATCCAATTGAACTACGGGTGCAATTCAAAACTCAGATTACAGGTAATCAATGAGTTAGGATTTCGCAAAAGTAGTAAAAATCCCGGAAACATTGGGGGGACAACCGTTAAGGTGTCATGACCGGCGTATAACTGAGTGATCCCTCGCCGATTCACGTATAGGTAAATGCCGTCGCGTGACTTTGGGAGTATATAGGCAGCCATATAAGAAACCAGTTCCGATTCTTCAGCAAAACGGGAAACAAAAAAGCCGTCAAGGGAAAAACGACGAAGGCCCCGCAATTGCAGGGCCTTCGTTGTTCATGGTCGAATTAATACTTGACGAATCGTTCGTGGTACACCTTATCGCCGAGCTTCCATTCAAGCATGTAATTTCCGGAAGGCAGGCTAGCGGTTTCAATCAGCAACTCGTTTATACCTTCTTGTACCGAAGCACTCTGAAGACGCCATGTCGACCCCAGCATATCCATGATACGCCATTGGGTTTCGCCTGCGGCTGGAGCATTGAATTGCAGGTTGAGAACTGTGGTGGCCGGGTTGGGATAAATGAACCAATCGCCTAAGGCAGAATCACTCACCCGCGGGCAGTTCGACACCGTAATTCCGTTGTAAACAGTGGTGGATGCTCCGCAGGAATTGCTCACGGTAACGGACAACCGCTGATTCGTAGCAGGAACCACGCCGAACTGAACACTGACGTTCTTCGTACCTTGTCCGCTGACCACAGCAGCCCCGGCGGGAACTGACCAGGTATAACCTGCGGTTCCACTGGCACTACCTACACTATAGGCTTGTGTCTGTCCCGTACATACACTCAAGGGACCAGAGATGCCGCTTGATACAATTGGCCTGCCGACAACCGAAAGGCTCCGTGTTCCACCAGTTCCGCATGCGTTGACGGAAGTGACCGTGATGTTTCCACCTGTGAAATTGCCCGGATAATCCACCAGTATGGAGGTGCCGTCAGATGGTCCGTCGATCACGGCTCCGGCGGGAACAGCCCACGCATAGTGTGTCACACCCGTGACAGGGGTAATACTGTACAACACATCGCCGTTTCCGCACACTCCCGATTTCAACCCGTTGATCGATCCGGCAGCCGGGGGTATGTTCAGGCCAATACTTTTGGAGCGTGCAGGACCCGTGCCGCAGAAGTTCGAGGCGGTTACATTCATCACGCCACCGGTATAACCCAATTCAAACTTGACAGTGATGATGTTGGTACCTGAACCGGTGAGGATAGTCGTTCCGACAGGCAAAGTCCAGTTGTAGGAGGTTGCACGCGCAACAGGAGCAATAGAATAGGTTCCGACATCACCCGGACACAATTTGGACGGCCCGGAAATAAAGGGAGGAGTAACGGGAGTGGCGAGCTGTACTTTCACATTCATGCAGCTCAACGGGGAGGTGAGTGCATCGGGGAAATCCGCGTAGACGCAGATATCACCAACCATGCCGCTATGAATTGAACTGAAAGGCCAACTGACCGTTATGGTGTTCGTTCCCTGACCCGAAAGGAGATTGGTGCCGGGTGGAACGGTCCATGTGTAATTCAAGGCTCCGGCAACAGCAGGAACAGAATAGGTCACCACCTGGCTGAACGGATTGCACAGTTCTGCTGGCCCGTTGATCGGCCCTACAAGGGTTGCGCATGCCGAATCAACAGTCAAGGTTCCCTCTTCAAATTCCAGGATATAATCTGCAGGACTTACAAGGGTCATTCCCCCGGGCACGATCTTGTAAGTACCGGGAGCCGGCACCGAAGCTGTTCCAATGGAACTTCCTCCCTGCGTCTGCAAGTCGAACGTAACCGGAGTGGCTACGATTGGACTGTCAGCATCGCTGTAATGGTATCCGGTGATATCAGCTATGAAAGATGGTAACGAGCCACAGGCGGAGGTGTCGCGGGCGGAAACAAGCAGTGTATCTTTTGTAATGATCAGTGTACCTAGTTCATACTTGACATCGTAATTGGCAGTGATATAAGCGCCGGGTACGATTGCATGTACACCAACATTCAATCCGGTGATCAGGTTAACCGGCTTGAAAAAAGCCAAGGTATCATCGGGTGGTGCGTTCACGTCGTCCTCATCAATGATGAACATCACGGCAGATTCGGCCGTGTCTGAAGGAATCGTACTGGAATTGACCAGTGGTGCGCCATTGACCAATGCGCGACCGTTTACAACTGCATTGCCATTAACCAATGCACGACCGTTGACCAGCGCCCGGCCGTTGACCAATGCGCGACCACTCACCAATGGTGCTATGGAATCATTCACCTGATAGTTGAAAACTGAGGCGACAGCGACATCGATGATGATGGTAGTATCGTATTCCACAGTACCATTCACGAGGGCCCTGCCGTTGACCAAAGCCCTGCCGTTGACCAAAGCACGTCCGCTTGCTATTGCGGTCAATGAATCCAGATCGCCATTTACCAAGGCTCGTCCATTCACCAATGCACGCCCATCCACCAAGGCAAGGGTGTTCTCAGCCAATCCATCCTCATGTTCGGATTCTATCAAACCATAAATGGTGTTCAGATCAACAGATGGTACAGAAGCGGTATCAATCAAATAGTCGAAACCAATGTTGTCTATCTTTTCTCCATAAACCAGGGTTTTGTCCTGCGCACGGATGATCAGTGGCATCTTCTCAATACTAATCAATCCATTCTCTACTTGATACTCATAAAGTTCAGCCCGGACGATTGTGGCTGAGTCAGTCGGCGCCGGCGATGGTATTATGGGCTGAACGATATATAGTCCGACATTGGAGAATTGTGTGGCGGGTGAATTGAACATCAGTGATTCCAATCCGAGTTCAGCAAGAGTCAACCCAAGGGAATCATAAGGTATGCTATCGACTAAGATTGTAGCAGTAAATGAAGGAACAGGCTCGCCAAATCGCTTCGCTTTGTTGTCGGCTCTAACCAGCACTTGCTTACGCACTTTGGGGAAGAAGTAAATGGAATCCGAATAGCCTCCATCGAGTCCGCTTGGTGTAAATGGTGGAGTATAGACCCGCACAGCAGGATTACCGGCGAATACAGGAATATTGGCCGACAACTTCGATTCGCTGATGATGGTACAAGGAATAGTATCGTCACGCAACAGTAGAATCGAAGTGGGACGAAGATAATTGCCGAGGATCTCGACCATCATGGGTTGCGTTCCGGGTGTATCGAGCGCACTTGGCAAAACAATGTCTGTGATGACGGGCTTTGGTGCTGCAAACGTCTCGATTGCTGCATCGGTGCGGATCAACCCCGAACCGTTTTTGAAATCGAAGCCGGCACTGCCCATGTCCTGAGCCGTTGCCTTCAGGATCTGCCTAACCCCTTCCGGACCTAGTGAATCGGAGAAGTACTTCGTCCGAGCTTGCATCAATAAGGCTGCCGAACCCGCAGCATGAGGAGCAGCGGATGAAGTACCGAAGAAATTGGGAAACGCATCACCGTCGATGTTGGGAGATCCGAAATTCACACTGGTATTTCCTCCGTGCGGAGCCATGAAATCCGGCTTACTACGGACCACACCTCTGACCGGTGCACCTCCTACCGAAGAGAAAGCCGCGGGTACGGGAGGATCAACACCGAATGGAGGCGTGTTGGTATAAAGGGCTGCTCCGACCGACATAGCGCCCGCGGAATTGGCTTGTCCAACCACAGTAGCCTGCCCGTTATTGTATTCATTGATAACCGCTTCACCGCGGAAAATGATATACTTGAAAGAAATATTCGTCGGCCCCCAGGTTTTCAGAATCATCAGGTTGACACTTGCCGTACCCGCTACTGTGAAAGGCAAAGTCTCAAACGGATCTCCCCAGTTGTTCTTTCGATTGAAGCCGAACAGGATGTTTCCGGCATCGTCAACCATATAGATATCCAGATCGTGTGATGCCCCCGGCAATTGTCCGAGAGAGTAAATGGAATCGTCCCATTGCAAAACAATGGTATAGCTTCCTGGTGCGAGGGTCAGATTCTGATAAATATCTCCTCCACCGAAATCATGAGCCACTCCTGTAAAGCCAAAAGGTGCCGGGACAGGATTCAAAACAGAAGAGTACGATTTCAAACCATAGTTGCCGGCTGAGGAGAAATAGACGACACTGTCGGATACCACCTCATCGACAGCCTTGGCGATCAATCCGTCCTGGAAGAAGGGCTCAGTGATGTAAGTGATGTCGTCGACGATCACATCGCATCCCGCATCGCGGAGCTCAAGAATACCTTGCGCCATATCACCCGCTGAAATGAAACCCGACCTGAAAGCCAGCGAGGCTCCGGGCGCTACATCGTGAAGGATCTGCAACATGGCTCTTCCTTCATCACTCGCAGTGCCGTAAGGGTACTCCCGTACAACCTGAACTGGTGTTGAGTAGGCACCGTTCGCGGGACCGGGCAGGTCACCGTTCAGAATATCGATCTGGGCAGGATTACCGAGCCTGGTGTTGTAACTGTCGGAGAGTACTCCGATCTTGATGCCGCTACCGTCCAAACCGAATGCCGCACGGGCCGAATCGGCTACGAGGGCTTTGACTCCGGCCGAAGTGGTGATTCCAACAGATGTGACAGGTGGATAATAAGGGCGACAATAGTTGATCAGATTGGGCAAACTGTCAAGTTTTGACAGGTTCGCTATTGGAAACTTACCGGTGATGATGAAATCATTGCTCCCGTTACTGACGGTATCGGTAAGTCCGTAGGCGGGTGTGATCAGCAATGCCATGGCCGTCTGGTACTGACCGGCATCGACAATGATTTCGATAAACACAGAGTCGTTGCTGATGTTGTAGATATCACCGACCGAATCCGGATTCAGGATGTTTTGGTTGACAAACAACGAAGTGAGCTCCGGACCGATGAGGTTGGTCACTTTTCCGCCACCGGGCGGCGGATAATACGGCTCGACACAGATCTGCCCTGTGATCACGTAGGGTGAACTTGTGGCGCTGCATCCTGAGTTATTGGTAGCCAGTACGCTGTAGGTACCGGGTGCGCTGACAGTGATGGAACTACCAGTCTGTTGTCCCGGGGACCAGGCAAAGGAGGTGTATGCTCCGTTCAAGGGAGCTCCCTGGCTGACCCATTGGGAAGTGTTTGTGAGGGTAAAAGGTGCTGCTTGCGGTGCCTTCGCGTTCGAAGTGGTCTGTCCGACACCTTCGTCCATGCGGAGATAGCCGACCAAACCAAGAGCCGATGTATCCACCGAGTAATCGTTCCACTGATTGATTTCCGGTTGGCTAAGGGCATAATTCCAAACCCGGAACTCATCCACATCGCCTTCGAATCCAATTGAAGAACCGGGGGTGTTGCCCAATGACACCGTGTTGCCATCCGTCATGATGCCCACCTCGAGTGCACTTGTAGGAACTCCATTGACATAAAGCGTGAGCTCGGCCGATTGGCTGTAGGTGACGGCGACATGATACCAGTCGGTGGTATCCACAACCGCATCAGACACGATGCTATCCGAATTGAAGTATAGTTTGAAGCGGTTGTTTCCATACGCAAGCCGCAACTGGTCGTCCTGAGCAGGACCGGTTGCACCGTATTCGAAAACTGTTGCATTTGACTGATCGAGATCGAGCGGTCGTACCCAGAGCTCGATGGTACGTGGATCATACCCTTGAGGAATTCCGGGCATGTTACCGGTGACTATGACGTTGGAACTATCGAAGCGAATGGCACTTCCTCCGTCGGTCAAGACCTGCAGTGTTGTGCTTGAACCGTTGCAAAGAGATCCGTTCGAGGCCGAAAGGACAACCGGAGCGGGAAGAGGCACCTGTACTATCCCGATGGTCTGCGTGTTGAGGAAACAGCCCGTACTGTCGTAGACGGTGGCAAAGAAATTACCGGGAGACTGTCCAAAGGTCGTGTCACTACCGGCGAGGGGGATGGGAAAATTCAGCTGATTATCGCCAAACGGTTCCGTCAATGCGTACGTGTAAGGTGGGACTCCCCCGCTGATCTGCAGTGTCAGGGTCGCGCCACCTGTACAGGTAACCTGGTAATCGGGAGTCAAAGTCGCCGACAGGGTGTTTACAGCCGTCAGGACAATGGGCGTATCCAATGTCACCAGGCAATTGTTGTCGAATACCTGCAAGGTGTATGTGCCCTGATATACATTCGGGAAGGAATCGTTTTGTGTCGTGTAGTTGTTGTTGCCGTCGGTTTGTGTCAATAGGCTGTAATATCCACCGCTCTGACCAAGTGATCCACCGGAAGTTCCAACAACGAACACGGATCCATCGTCGAGGCCCGGACAAGAAGGCTGGGTTACAACGACCTGACCGATGACGATGGGTGGATTAAGAGTGAGTTCAATGCTATCGACGACGTTACATCCGGTCGCACTGGTGATGTTGTAATAAATCACCGTATCGGGTCCGGTCAATGTATAATTGAATTGACCGACGCCTCCGTAAGGTGCTTCAGGTCCGTAGGCTTCCACATAGACGGAGACCGGCTGTCCCGGGCAAGCTACAGGACCGCCGAAAATATTGAGTGAGGGATAGGCATACACAGTAAGGGGGATGTTCAATGAGGATGAACAGTTTCCCGAATCAATACTGAGTGAAATCGAACTCGTATTCGGTGTGGCCGGAATACTGACCTGAGAAGACGTTTCCCCGTTCGACCATGTATAGTTGAAGCCGGGCGGCCCCTGGATGGACAAGGTAATCAGCTCGCCATCACACCAGGTGTAGTTCGCACTGTTGGAAATGATGAGCGGCGTGATACCACATGCGGTGAGATTCAAAACCGTAGTGTCACTGATCGCGGTACCGCAACTGCCAGTCACCACACAACGAAGCTTGTTCCCGTTCAGTGACTGAAGGTTCGGTGTAAAGGTGAGTTGAGGTGTACTCCACCCGTTGAAGTATGCAGCATTTAAATTGCCGATATCAACGAATCCGTTTCCATCGTTGATATCCACCTGCCATTGGAAATTGAGGCATGTACCGGAGATGGAATCGAGAGCCAGTGTCACCGGCGAATTCGAGAAGTTGAGGTTCAGAACCGGTTGATTGATGGATGCAAATGGAGAGGTGCAAGGCACGCCATTCAGGTTGTAAACCACAGAATCGATGAAGAGGTTACAGCCGGGGTTGTTGAATGCAGGAATGTAGCCGAAGAAATCGACGTGCAACTCCTTCACCGCCGACCATCCGAAGAAAACATCCACATAGGTGTATGGATTTTGATTCAGAAGGTCGGTTGCATCCACTGTGTCGATCAACTGTCCTTGTGCATCGAAACCCGAAATAATGCAATTGAGGATGTTTCCACAACCCGGTGCGGTTCTCAACTTCATGCTGACCAGGTTATAGGCTCCACACGATTGCAGAACCGTATTTCCGGTGGAAAGATCAAGTTTAAAATTGCCTTCGGCCGCATCCCCGAACGTAATCGCAGCCGTACTGGCGGAAACCGACCACTGATAACCGTTTTCCTGCCAGTTCGTGGTTCCATCGGCTTGATTCTCAAAACGTAGAACCTGGGTTTGATTCTGAAACAGGTTTTGTGCCTGAGTCGTGCCGGTCAGCAAGAAAATCGCGCAGAACACGAGACACTCTCTTGTGGCAAAACGGATAATAATTTTAACATTATTCATGATTTTCAATATGTTACTATTTGAAATAGAATTCTCTTTATGAGTCAAAATGAAAAAGATGATGGGTATGATGCAAATTACAGGAATTCCCTCAGTCCTGCAAATAATTTCCCGCCCCCTAAAACGGGGAATTTGTTTTTACAACCTCATCCATTGACACTGACCTGATTGCCTTGGTTAAGCATCTATGTATATATTGAATATCAAGTAGTTGTGTGAGCGGGCAGCTGTCTGCGGATCGGTTTGACCTACCTTTGCCCCATGCAAGCAAAAACCGCCAAGGAAACCGTCGCCATCTCTACAGAGATCGTACTTCCGAACGATACGAATGTTCTTGGAAATCTCATGGGCGGACGTTTACTCCACTGGATGGACATCACGGCCGCCATATCCTCCCACCGTCATTGCAGCCGGGTGGTGGTCACCGCCTCGGTGAACAATGTTTCTTTCAATCAACCGATCAAGTTGGGGGACATCGTCACGCTCCAAGCCAAGGTGTCCCGTTCCTTCAATTCCTCCATGGAGGTTTTTATCGACGTTTGGGTCGAGGACAATATGCGTCAGAAGAAATCAAAGTGCAACGAAGCCATTTACACTTTCGTGGCCGTTGATCAACTCGGAAATCCGATTCATGTGCCCGAACTCGTTCCGGAGACCGAAGAAGAAAAACAACGGTTTGCAGGTGCACTCCGCAGACGTCAGCTTTCCTTGATCTTAGCCGGCAAAATGAAGGCTGAAGATGCGACCGAGCTGAAAGCGCTCTTCATCTGATACCGGGAAAACCCGAAAGCACGGTCATCCCTTTTTCCTGAACCGAAATAATCTCATGATGATTTCGTGGGATTTGGTTTTTACAACCACCAGTCCGATAACGGCTCCGATGCAATTGGCTACGAAATCAGCAGGGTCTGCAGTCCGATGACTGAGAATGTAGCCCTGATGGAGTTCGATCAGTCCCCCATACACACAACTGATCCAAAAAGCATGCAGCAACGGACTTTTACCGATAGCGGTCGATGGACTCATCTTCATAAATCCAACAACGAATAGAACCGTGAGGACGGCGTAGAAGAAAAAGTGGGCGACCTTATCCGGACTAAACAGGTCGAAGAAGTCAGGAATACGAAGGGGCGGTGGCGCTATGCTACTCAGTACAAGGATGATTGCGGCCCAAAACAAACCGGGCCTGTTGTACCGAAAGAAAAGCGCTACGGGTGCTTCAGGCGCCGATGAGCGCTTTGTAGGCATCGGCATCGAGCAGTGAGGCCAACTGGCCCGGATCAGCGATTTTCATCTTCACCATCCAGCCTTCGCCATAAGGGTCTTTGTTGACGAGTTCCGGCTGACCTTCCAGACTGGAGTTCAGTTCAAGTACCTCACCGGTAAGGGGCATGAACAAGTCAGAGACGGTCTTCACGGCCTCTACGGTTCCGAAAACAGCTTCCTTTTCCACCGTTTCTCCAACGGTTTCAATCTCTACGTAAACGATATCACCCAATTCGCCTTGGGCAAAGTCAGTGATGCCAACGGTTGCGACGTCACCGTCGATGCGGATCCACTCGTGGTCCTTGGTGTACTTGAGTTCGGCTGGAATGTTCATGTCAATGCTTTGGTCAAAAATAGTGGATTGTGGCTTATTGCGACAAACTGAAACGCACCTCCACACCCGTGAGCACGTTAGAGGTCGGAAACGAGGTTGAGATGACGGGTGTGTTGATGGTCTGTTCGTAAAACAGGCGCATGTTGAGTCGCTGGCTCACGGCGTAATCGGCCGCACCCTTGATGGAATAGACATTAAGGCCGGCAGTGGGTTGATTAACTCCTTCCAGAATACGGCGAACCACGGTGACATTCCTCCTTGCCGAGAAATCCGCTGTGAGGTTCAGGCTGTTCTGACCCATGCCTCTGCCCGATCCGATACCAAACGGCAGTTTGAATTTGGGAATGCGGTAGCCGAAGCCGAGTACGATCTCGTTGCCTTTCACTTCGGTGATCTGCACACCGGCATAAGTGAGTGAGACGTTCCTGTCACGTCGGAATTCCGCACGGGTCTGGATATTGTTTTTCCAGGTGACATCCACTCCGATCAAGGGTCCGAACTGCTCGCTGATGCTGACCTGCATAATCTCTCGCCGGGGAACGAAGTTACCCGAAATGTCGCGGGTTGTCGGGAACTCGCTGTCCACATAGCTGGCGTTTCGCTGGAATGAGTTTACGTTATAGGTGGCCCGATAGCTATGGGTGAGGTTTACCGTATTGAATACCTTTTTGAAGAGCGGAAGCTTACTCAATCCGTCGTAGGTGATCCTCCAGTTGGGTAAAGGGATACGGGGAAAGGTGTTGAGCTCGGCCGAGTTCGGGTTTTGTCCGGTATAAGCAGCGAGAAACGCCAATGCCAGTACTTCCTGCTGCGTGCCGTCGTAACCATCGTTGTAAACCACACCGAAAGTGTCGGGTGCCGCGAACCCGACCGAGTTGGGGTTGTCCGCTGCCAATCGTTCGGACATGATTTTGCGGTATGAACTGAAGTTATCGGATGTGGTGCTGGCGTATGTGGTTTTGTCGTCTTTGACGAAAGCCGTGTTCCAGGCGATAATACTCACACTGAAATTTCCGTTTTCTGTGATTCCCTGGGATTCGAAGGTTGTTCCGTTGTAACGGAAAAACTCCGAATTGTTACGGCTGAACTGGCGAGTGGCGTTCAATTCGATCTTAAGGCCGGTGATCGGCTCTATGGATGCCCTTCCGCTGAAATTTGAGGTGTACGTCCTGGCCAACGGATTGTTCAATGCGGTATCAGTGGTGATCCACCGGTCGCGGACAGCCTCTTCGCGTATGTCACGCTGCGATCCGAATGCGAAAGGGAACCCTGGCGAACGCGTATCCAGATCCTGTCCGAGGACATCGGAATAATTCACATAGCCGGGCAGTGAGGTCCCGGTGTTCTCGCTGTAGGTGAAACCGGCTGTTCGAATACCCATCACCAATTTACCCACGAAACGGACAAGTCCGATCGATTCGAGCGGCTTAACGGGCTTCTTTTTCTTGGCCGTATCCTGCTCCGCCTTTTGATCGCCTGCTGCCTTGACACCACCGGGTAATTCCTTCTTTGGTGACTCCGTTTTGCCTTTAGGGGCCGGCTTGGGCTTGGGGGCGTTTATTTTCTTCAGTAAGGGCACCTTATTGTAAAGGGTCGTAAGCGTAAAGTTTCCGTTCAGCTGCTTGGTATTGGAGTTCTGAATGGTATTTCCTGTACGCGGATCGGTGGTGAACTGGCCTTGTGTATTACGAAGGAACTGACCTGCCGTCCAGCCGTAGTTGAATCCGTAACGGGCGTTGACCGATACCCAATCGAGCAGAGGGAACTTATTCAGCGGCACCTGGTAAGAAATATTCCCCTGGTGTGTATAGGTCTTATTTCGTCCCAACAGGTAGTTTTTCCCCCAGATGTTGCTGCGGATGGAATCCCGATCCTCTCTGGTATCGATCTTTCCCTCAGGCTCGTCCACCACGGAGTAGTTGTTGGCATTGAAATCAACTTTGATGCTACGGGTGATATCGTATTTAAAATCATACAACCTGCGCATCTCAAAATTCTTGTTGAAGAAGGTGTCCCTCACGATATCGCTGTAACCCGTATTGTTCCTGAACAGTTTCTCACCGTAGAGACGGGTGACATCATAACGGAAATTCAAACTGGTGGGCACCAGGTTGAAGTTGAAATCCTTGACCGGTTTCAGAAACTTACTCTGCAGAGCCTGGACCTTACTCAGCGGCGTAATGTATTTCGGCGTTGTGTTGTAGTTGTACCCTACCGAACCACGATGCGTCTTGATGACGTCGTACTCGATGTTGATGTCGCGGTGGAACACCTCGTCGTAACCGTAGGTGAAATTGAAGTTCTCGATGTCGTAGACCCTGGATTTGGTGTTTCCGCCCGCGCGATTCTTCTTCACATTGGTAAAATTGATCCCCTTGGTCTGTGTGTAGTCCTGGGATCGGCGTTTGATCTCACGCCTTTCATCGCGGCTGTCGGCGCTGGCCAGCGACTTGTCGAAGTCCACGTCCTGGTCGAGCGGATCGTATCTGGGATTACGTACGACCGTGCCGTAATTCACGAACATGGGGATGTCGAGATTGGCCGATTCGGGCAGGAACTTGCCGAGGTAGAGCGAGGAGGTGACGTTGAAGGTGGTTTCGCTGTTGACCGAACGCTCACTCACTTTTTGTTCGAGTGGCCCGAAGCCGGCCGACTTGTGCTGGCCGGCAACCGTCAGGTTTCCGATATCGGCCAGCTTGGCGTTCATCCGGGCGTTGGCCGCCCATCCCCCCTGCTTGCTGAAATCGGTAAGCCGCAATTCGTTCACCCACACTTCGGCGCACTTGGAGCTTGCATCATCGTTACCGGGATTGGTGGCATCCCTTTTCGGATTCCGCACCCCGACCATGATCGCCCTGACCGAGCTGATGGAAGGGTTTCCACGAATGGAGAACTTTCGGTTGGTACCTGACTCCTGCTCAGTATAGACGCCGGTGATATTGATGGAACCACCGGAATTGTCCACAGCCTTGTTACGCCGCAATTTCATGTCCACCAACTTTTCGAGTTCGAGTTCGATGTTGTTGGCGGTGGGCCAGATGACATCCGGAGAAGTTGTTCCCCAAGGCGTTACCGTGAGCGGGACCTCGTACTCGTAGTAGTTTTCGTTGAAATCATTGCCCATACGTAGGAACACCGTCAGATCGCCATTTCGCAAGGCATCTTCATCGCCGGTGGCCTCGGCATGGATGAACATCTGGATTTTCTCGTAAAGGCGTAGATCGAGTTCGAGATTCTTGAAGGCGCCGCGTGCATCCCCGTCCTCGAGATTGCAGACCTTGAGAGCCAGGGACTGTTCGTTCAAGCGCTGCAATACGGTGGAACCGATGTTGATCTGGCGGTCGATACCTGGAGGGATCACATAGTTTGTAGGTGTCCGTTTACCGTTTTCTTCGATATTGACTACCGCAAGGTCGAATGTGGCATTGTTGGGATCGGTACCGATAAGGTCACCGCTGGTGCGAAGGTCGTAAGCGTATTTCCTCCATTCCCCACGCAAAAGCTCAAGACGGGCGAATCGAAGTGTCATGGGCTCCTGGAAACCCGACATGAACATCCGGATGAAGCTGATCGTGTTGAACCCCTGGATCGAACCGACGCGGGTGATGTTGGGATTGGTGCCGCCGACCTCCCGGATCGGAATTTTGAACTGGTACCAGGTGATCTGGTCGCTGGTTCCATTCGGGAGGTTCACGGTGCGTGTAACCTTATCGACGATGAAATTCTGTCCCACCTCCATCTCGCCCGGTCGCAAGGAAACACGGTACTGATAGAACTGTTCGCTCTGTTCCTGATTGAAGTCTTTGTTCACATCGGCTACATCAGGGATCGTGGTGGCCGCAGTAGGATAGTTCTCCGGCGACTGCTGGTCAGTAGGTGAGTTCCCCTCCGGATTACTGAACTTCTTGTATCGTTCGAGAATGGTCTTGTTCTCGTTATCGTAGTCGCTTCCACGGTAGTAATGGTAGTTGTCGCTGCAGGGATCAGACTCGGCGGCACTCACAGCAGTTGGCAACAGCTGGGCACGAAGCTGATCCAGGTAATCCTGAAAGAATGAGCTCTCGAAAGTGTTGCGAAGACCATCGTAACCCACGTCCTGATACTGTCGGGCATCGGGATTGTTGTCGAATGCATAAATGATCGGCGGCTGGGTTTTGGAAGTATATCCCCAGAGGGTGCGTGATGCAAGGCTCGTGTCGCCGTCGGCAGGTAGTCCGTTCTCGTATTCAAGCTTTCCGTCTTTCAACACGTCCTCACTGACGTTGCCCAGGTTGAAATACAAATCCCCGCCGGTCAGATTGGTGTTTTGCGTGTTGCTGTTGAAGGGATCCATCATCCAGAATTGGATGAATTCCACATTGGCCACATCGAAATCGGTGGTTTCGATGCGTCGCATGATTCCTCCCCACCGGTTGACAGGATTGAGTAGTTTTCCGTCGGGTGAAACGCGGTCGTAGATGCCCGGTGTCGGGTTGATATCAAAATTGTAAGGCCCTCTCTCGTCGGGATAGAAGGAGACGTTGAACACCGGCAACACCACGGTCTGACCCTGAGGCGCATCGCGGTTGGGGAAGATCTCCTTTTCGGGAACCTGGCGGACCAGGTGATTGGAGATCGAATTGTCATCGATGTTCGGAGGCGTGACTCCCTGGATGTTCCGGTAGAACAAGGGATCGATGATGTACCAGTTGAACAGGGAGCGGTTCTTGCCGTAAGCCAGCGAGAGGCTATCCCCTTCGGGACGCAGGCTGGTCGGGGTGGATGCGAGTATCCAGCTGCCTACATTGCGAAGATCGATGGTGGACTGGCTGCCTTCAAAATCATCCACGTAGGCTGTTCCGTTCTTACCGATCGCCTTGTTGTTCCCCGGCACAAGGTTGGCGAACTCTCCGGAAATGGTGATGTTGGAAGGTTCCTTAGTCGAAATCCCGGGGAGCTTGTCGATCGCGCGGGTCAACCAACGCGACTCACGCCTCCAGGTTCCGTCGACTCCCCAAATCGTATTGGCGATCGGTTCGTCTCCGATATTCACTTTTTGGGTGATGGGGCGCTCATTGAGCCGGAGCAGAGTACCCCCGAATACCAGATCCTTGTTGATGGTGTAATCGAAACGGGATCCGAACAAGGTCTTCGACTGGATGCTGAACATGGTGTTGCTCTCCAGCGAGATGTTAATGGCCTGTCCGGAATTCAGTATGCTTTGGTTGATGATCTTCACCCGGCCCAGGTTATAATCGACTGTATAATCGACGTTCTCAGTCAGTGGTGCACCGCCTGCCGTGACCCTGACCGAGCCCTGGGGAATGTTGATGGCGTTCAGGGGTATGTCCGATCCGAATTTGCTGACGTAGCTTCCCTTCAGGCTGAATTTGTTCTTCTCCGCCTGCTGAATGGCAAAGATCCGTGTGGAATCATAAAGCGCATCGTAGGTGTAGGGTTGCGCGGAGAGAGAATCCGTGAACTGGCTTCGCAGGTACGACCCGAAAGGTTCGCGCACAGGGAAAATGATCCGACCCGATGCGCTGTTGATGGTCACGCCCTCGATAAAATCGAATTCCCCGTCCGGACGGGGATCATTGTTGGCATTGAGTTTGTCCAGGTTGAAGAGCCTGTTCAAGGCCCTGGCATACACATTCGGCTGAGACGGCGTGGTCGGAATGTAGTTCAACCGGTTACCGATAGTATCCACGTAATACAACACATCCATCCGGAAGTCCTTGCGATCGATCTGGAAACCTCCCAGCGCGTACACGTTTTTCATCATCAGGTCCCATGTGGGGAGCAAAACGTTGTTCACACGCGCCTTGATGAGCTTAAGGAACATGACCTGGGGAGGATCGACACCGGTGTTTGTCAGATCACCGACCCGGTACACTTTGCCACCAATGGTATATTCGTAGGCGACCGCCAGCACTTCATTTCCATTCAGCGCCTGATTGAGTGAAATGTAACCCAGACGGGGATTGAAGGTATATTCAGAGGGCTGTAGCCTGCGGGCGTTCTGAACCACTTCGTAATCGCGTGATGCGCTGAATTGCGGAAAAGTGGCCATTTCGTTCTGGACACTGTTCACATCGCGTAGGTTCGGAGTTGCAAGAAGGAACGAGCTGGCATTGGTCGTGTCGTACAAACTGTTGCTTCCGTTGTCAGGATAAACCACTCCGCTTAAAGAACCAGGGCCGATCGAAGTGTTGTAAGGCACCCTCTCCCCCAGGTCCATCATCGCCAGGATCGTCCTTGTATTGTCTGTTGTGTTGTTTCGGTTGGTCACCCATACCTCCAGGCGGGTGATGGCCACCAGTGAGTTGATGAAAGGCAGGTCGGACAAGGCGAAGTCGTAGTTGTCCTTGAAGTAATTGCCTATGAAATAGTGACGGTTCACCTCGTACTGGTCGCAGGGAATGTCGAAACGGGTCGTGGTGGCACCGCCTTTCACTTCGATGTTCGAAGCCTGTCCGCGCTGCTGTGAGATCAGGCTGGTGACCATCAGGCGGCCGAACTTCAACTGGGTCTTCAACCCGAAAAGGCTTTGGCTACCCTGGATCAACTGGCTATTCAGGGGGAGGTTCACGTTACCGGCTTCGATCTTCTGGATGATCTCGTCCTCGTAACCGGTGTACTCCAACTTCATCTGGTTCTCGAAATCGAAGCTCGCCTGGGTATTGTAGTTGGTGGTGATCTTCATCTTCTCCCCGATGTTCCCGATCACATTCATCTGGATCTGTTCGCGGAAATCGAATGTGGTGATCTTCCGCTGGCGCTCAGGGAGGGTTGGATTGTCGTAGCGACTGATATTCAGTCCGAAAGAGAGAGTTGCAGAACCCTGGGGACGGATGTCGATGGTGTTGCCGCCGAATATCCGATTGAACGCTTCCCCACCCACATACAAACGGGGAGCATATCCCTTTTTCTGGGCAATGTTGTCGGAGTTGGCCTTTTGCTTCCAGTACCCTTTGGTGCTTTTTGCGAACTCTGCCTCCTTGTACTCCTCGAAGGTCATGTAGCTGGGATTCCGGAAAAATCCATCGCCCACACGCTCGAAAATGTCGTACTGTCTTTCTTCCGGGTCGTACTCCACCTGTGTCTGGATGTTCGAAGGCTGCGGTAAATACAACGGGCTCTGCGGCGAAGGGCTGCTGTAGGGATCGGCCCAACGGTCGTAGAAAGGATAAGGAAGCTGTACCCGGGTAGTATCGGAATCGGGCAGAAGTACAAAAGGAGAGGACTCCGGCCAGGTCACAATCCACTCAGGTCCGGTTGCCCAAACCATGGACACCAGCGACAGGAAGCCCAGGATAAAAAAGAAATAGGACCGAATTCGATTCAAACGGGACAAGCAGGTAGGTTAGGACAAGGCTGGGCGTGGCCAAAAATAGCATAAAAACGAGCGAAGAAATCCGCATAGTATACACAAAGTGAGGCCATTGTGTGCGTATACGACTTTCGGAAAACAAAGGTTCAGAGATAACCCAGGGCTGCTTTGATCAAATCCTCCACTTTCGAGCCGGAACCTATTGATTTCGAGGCTTGTAATAGTGCCTTTTCGGCGCTCGCCCGGGCAAACCCGAGGGTGAGCAGTGCACTTAACGCCTCCTCGTGCTGATTATTGTGCATCACAACCGTAGATAAAGCAACCGCTCCCTGACCCTTTTTCATGTTGGATTGCAGATCGATCACAATTCGCTGGGCGGTCTTGGCTCCGATTCCCTTTACCTTTTGCAAACTGGTCACATCGCCTGCCGCGATGACCGAGCGTACCTGTGAGGCGGTCATGGAGGAAAGTACTATACGTGCTGTGGAGGCACCTACTCCACTGACGCTCAGCAACTCACGAAACATCCAACGCTCCTCTTCTTCGGCAAAACCGAACAGAAGCTGGGCATCCTCCCGAACCACATGGTGGGCGAATAGTTTGAATTGCTCGCGGTCGCGAAGTTGGCCGTAAGTATGCAGGGAGATTTGAAGATGATACCCCACTCCGGCGCATTCAATGGTGACCGCCGTCGGACTCAAACCGACCACCTTTCCAAGGAAATAATCGTACATGCTGGACGCTGTTTGTCTTCAGAATAAACAATTTCACATCTCAACCTTCGCGGTCTCCTCGCGGTTATTGGCTGCACGGGCCTGGGCATCGACCACAGCGATGGTCACCATGTTCACAATTTCCCTCACACTGGATCCAAGCTGAAGGATATGTACCGGTTTTTTCATGCCCAGCATGATCGGGCCGATCGCCTCCGCTCCGCCCACTGATTGCAGTAGTTTGTAGGCGATGTTGCCGGCGTCGAGGTTGGGGAAGATGAGCGTGTTGGCGCCTCCGGCAGCAAGGTCGCTGAAAGGATAGTTGTCTTTCAGGAGCTGAGGGGTGAATGCGAAATTGGCCTGCACCTCGCCATCGACCAGAAGATCGGGGTGTTGCACATGCAAGATCTCGACGGCCTTCCTCATTTTGATGGCGCTCTCCGTGTTCGAAGAGCCGAAATTGGAGTACGATAATAACGCAATACGAGGCTCGATGTTGAATTGTCGTACAGCCCTTGCCGTGAGCAAGGTGATCTCGACGATATCCTCCACCGTGGGATTGATATTGATGGTGGTGTCGGCGAAAAACATGGGACCGTCCTTGGTGTTCATGATGTACATGCCGGCCACCTTGCTGACGTTGTCCTGGGTACCGATGATGCGCAGTGCCGGCTTGATCGTATCGGCATAGTTGCGGGTGAGTCCCGAAATAAGCGCATCGGCCTGGCCGGTTTCGACCATCATGGATCCATAATAATTGCGCTCCTGCATGATCTTGCGCGACTCGTACAATGTGAATCCGCGTCGCTTGCGTTTTTCAAAAAACGCCTTGCAGAAAGCATCCAGGTGAGTCGATTCCTCACGGGGATCGATGACCGTAACGCCTTCCAGTCGCAGGTTGTGTTCGTCGATCAGCGCCTGGATGCGCTTCTTGTTGCCCAGGAGGATCGGCACCGCAATGCCTTCTTCCCTCACAATCTGAGCAGTCTTCAGGATCTTATACGTGTCGGCGTCGCTGAACACGACCCGCTTGGGATTCTGTTTGGCTTTGTTGGTGATGACCCGGATAAGCTTGTTGTCAAGACCCAGCCTTTTCTTCAGCTCGTTCTCGTAGTTCTCCCACTGGGTGATCGGACGTTGTGCGACCCCGGATTCGATAGCTGCACGTGCCACGGCAGGCGCCACCGTATAAATCAACCGGGGATCAAGCGGCTTGGGAATAATATATTGGTTACCGAATGAGATGTTCTTCTGATTATAGGCGAGGTTGACGATCTCGGGCACCGGTTCCTTGGCTAACCTGGCGATGGCTTTGACAGCCGCCAGTTTCATGGCCTCGTTGATCTGGGTAGCACGGACATCCAGCGCACCACGGAAAATGAATGGGAATCCGATGACATTGTTCACCTGGTTGGGATAGTCGGACCGGCCGGTGGCCATGATGATGTCCGGACGCGCGGCAACGGCCTCTTCGTATCCGATCTCCGGATCCGGATTGGCCATGGCGAAAACGATGGGGTTATCGGCCATGGTCAGCAGGTCTTTCCCCTTGAGGATATTCCCCTTGGAAAGACCGATGAACACATCGGCATCCTTCAAAGCGTCTTCCAGGGTGTTCAGCTCACGGGCGGTGGCGAACTTCGTCTTGTTGACATCCAGGTTCTCCCGGTCCTTGCGGATGACGCCGCTGCTATCGAGCATCACGATGTTCTCGAGCTTTGCTCCGAGTGAAACAAACAGGGTGGTGCAAGAGATGGCGGATGCACCTGCACCGTTGACCACGATGCGCACCTCACTGATCGCTTTCCCGGCCAGCTCCAGCGCATTGATCAAAGCCGCACCGGAAATGATCGCGGTGCCGTGCTGATCGTCGTGCATGACAGGTATACGCAACTCCTCTTTCAAACGACGCTCGATCTCGAAACACTCCGGGGCTTTGATGTCTTCGAGGTTGATTCCTCCGAAAGTCGGACTGATCGCCTTGACGGTATTGACAAATGCATCCACATCCACCTGGTCAATCTCTATATCAAATACATCAATGTCAGCGAAGATTTTAAAAAGAAGGCCCTTGCCTTCCATTACGGGTTTGGAAGCTTCGGCCCCGATGTTGCCGAGTCCGAGAACGGCAGTACCGTTGGAGATGACCGCAACCAGGTTACCTTTCGCCGTGTATTTGTACACACTCTCCGGATTCTTCTCGATTTCGAGACAGGGGGCGGCCACGCCCGGTGAATAGGCCAAAGCCAGATCACGCTGGGTACTGGTGGGTTTACTGGGAACGACTTCAATCTTACCCGGACGTCCGGAGGAATGGTAGTCAAGGGCTTCCTGTTGTTGGTCAGGCATAGTCTATCGGGGAGTGGTCCGGATGAAAATCGGACCGGTTAAACAGGTTAGTAAAGTCGCCGACGGTTGGAATGGTTGTATGTACGACCATCAAATCGTTCAGCACAAGAATGAGAGAATCAGCGGTGTGCGACCACCAGGCGGCAGGAATCCTTGGTTTTGCCCTGACTTTGATAGGTCACGATATACATACCCGACTCCAGGTCGGCAGTCGTAAGAACGAGCACACCGTTTCTTCCGGGAATGTCCATAGTACGAACCACAGATCCGAGCATGTTGTAAACCACGAGGCGATCTGTGGACTGATCCGCCTGCAAATTGTAGGACAAAGTAGTAAAGGCGTCGGCCGGGTTCAAGCGAGGATTGGAGATTCCGAACTGGTTTTGGTTTTCTCCGATGGATGTGGTGAAATTCCAGGCCAGGTCAACACCCACCGAGTCGGAAGGGTTGTTGGTATCGAAAAAACGGTAATGGATGGACGTGTAACCATAAACACCGAACGGCTCAATCGTACCCTTGAAGGAAGAGGTTGAAGAATTTGCAGGTAAAGTGTCGTTCCCGCCCGAGAAATCAGTTCCGGGAGGATAACAGGCAGCAGTGGATCCTGTACCGAAGCAGAAGAATTCCATATGCCCGGAAGCGAGGGTATTGATGGTTCGTTGGATCTTGATGATTTTATCGCTGTTGGTGTTATTACTGATTGTGACATAGGATTCACTGGTGCTGAAAGCATCGGTCAGGTTCAACACTGGAGAATAGCCGGAAAGGGTAAAGGACTGGGCGTATGAGGGAAGGGCATGGCTCATCCAGGCGAAGAGTGCAGCGACTGTGAGGATCCGGGGTGTTTTCATCTTTGACATGAGGTTTTGGATAATCAATAATAGAGGATAAAAGTACGAAAAATCGCCCGTTGCACGGAGAACCCGGAACCGAAATCACCGGGAACCGGGCTGCAGGGCTGATTCTCACGGGATTATTGACCGGGCACGACTATGTGTAATCATCTATTTGTGAATGGTGATTTTTCATACTGCAGCACCGCATAACCCTAAAAGAATTGTTACTTTTGAAATCTTCTAGTCCAAAAACCCAAACCACTAATAGAAAATGAAAAAACTATTTACTCTGGCCTTGCTGGCCTGTGCAGGAAGCGCCTTCGCCCAGTTGCCCGTCAGCACCCAACCATCGCTTAAGAACGCCCTCATCGAAGAGTTCACAGGCATCAACTGCGTGTATTGCCCCGACGGCCACAAGATCGCCGCTCAGATCGTAGCGGCAAATCCTAACCGTGCTTTCGCCGTGAACATTCACACCGGTGGCTTTGCTACTCCCAGCGCCGGACAACCTGATTTCCGCACCACTGACGGAAACGCCATCGCTGCCATCCCGACCATGGGTATCACCGGTTATCCTCAGGGGGCGGTGAACAGGGCCTTCTACCCCACCACGGCAACCGCCATGGCTATGAGCCGTGGTTCATGGACTGCAGCCGTTAACGCCCAGTTGGCTCAATCTGCTTATGCCAACATCGCAGGTGCTGCCACGCTCGACATCAATACACGTGTATTGACTGTGAATATCGAGGTGTATTACACTGCGAACAGCCCCGCTGCTACCAACAAGCTGACGGTCATGTTGCTTCAAAACAACATCAACGGTCCGCAAACCGGTGGAGCGCAGTTCAATCCCACCATGGTGAACCCTGACGGATCCTACCGCCACATGAAGGCGCTGCGTGATGTCATCACCACCGGAGCTACCGGTCAGGACATCACCCCGACCACCCAGGGCAGCCTTGTTACCCAAACCCTCACGTACACGATTCCCGCTACTATCGGAACTCTTCCTGTGGATCTTTCTAACCTGGAGATTCTCGCTGTTGTTTCCGAAAGCGTGACCAACATCATCAATGTGGCCAAGGCTCCCATCTCCTATACAGGATTCACCACCACTAACAATGCTGCCGTAACTTCCGTCAACTCCATTGAAGACGTCTGTGTCAATACCTTGTCGCCCACCATCCAGATCAAAAACAACGGTAGTGCTGCAGTCACTTCTGCCGACATCACTTACAGCGTGAATGGCGGAACACCTTCAACATACAACTACACCGGAACCATCAATCCCCTGGGGACGGCTGCAGTCACCTTGCCTGCCATCACCTTCACCCTTGGAGCCAGCAACACCCTGAACGTCGATGTCACTACTGTAAATGGTGGGACAGATGACGACCCTTCTGACAACTCCGGTAACACCACCTTCAACTCCACCACCTCCACCAGTCCTACTGTCAACCTGACACTGAACATCCTTCAGGACCGTTATGGCGATGAGATCACCTGGAAGTTCTTTGACGACGCAGGCGCCCAGCTGGCTAACGGTGGACCCTATACGCAGCTTTCTGCAAACGGCACCTTCCTGAACACACACAATGTCGTGGTTCCTGCCTCAGGCTGTTACCGTCTTGAAGTATATGACTCCTATGGAGACGGTATCAATTCCGGCTACGGAGCCGGCAACATCACCCTGCTTGACGGTTACGGAGCTCAGGTGTATTACAATAACGGCGTATTCGCCTCCGAAGCGGCACGCAACTTCCAGGTGACCGGAAATACCAACACGACCGGCATCCAGGAGAACTCCTCCCTGACTTCCTTGAACATCTATCCGAATCCTGCCCAATCCACCGCGATGATCGCATTCGATCTGAAGGAAACCGCTCAGGTGAATATCCGTCTGACCAATTCACTCGGTCAGGTGATTTCTTACGAGCGCCTCGGACAAAAAGCTGTCGGCAGCCACAATCACCTGGTGGATGTGAGCACTTTGCCTGCAGGTCTTTATCTGGCCGAAATCGAGACCGGTAATGGAACTTCTTTCGTGAAATTCACTGTTGCCCATTGATTTTAAAAAAATAAAAAGTAAAAGAAAGGGCTGCGAATGCAGCCCTTTCTTTTTTAGCACAAATGAGTGCTAAATGAATTTAATGAGTGACCAACACCTCCAACCCTGGCTGTTTCGTTATTTTTGAAATTCCTAAACCCGATCACCTCATGAAAAATGCACTGCTGGTTCTACTGGCATCCCTCCTCCTGTCATCAGCTTCAGCCCAGGACAACAAGCAAACAGACATACCACATATTACCATCAAGGACATCGAAGGCAAGCCTTTCCACACCTCCGGAATCACGAATGAGGGAAAGCCTATTATCATCGATTTCTGGGCTACCTGGTGCAAGCCCTGTGTCGCCTCCCTGAACGGCATGAACGATGTATATGCGCAGTGGCAGGAAGAAACGGGCGTTAAGATCTATGCTGTTTCAATCGATGATACGCGAACAATGTCATCTGTTGCTCCCTTCGCAGCCGGAAAAGGCTGGGAATTCGATGTGTTGCTCGACTCGAACTCCGAATTCCGCAGGGCCATGAACGTAAACAATGTCCCCCATACTTTCCTGATCGACGGAAACGGCAAAATCGTTATGCAGAGGAACACCTATACCCCCGGTGATGAAGATAAGATGTACGAACTCCTCCGCGACATGACCAAAAAGTAAAGATCTAGTGGACAATCGACAAGCCGCTCGCTCACGGGCGGCTTTTTTATGCGGTGATTTTTCAGAGGTAAAGTAAGCGTTCAAAGTGCAGGCCGAATTCTTCACTTCCGCAGGCAATTTTCCTACCTTCGTCAGGCCAAAAACCAATGGCTTATGAGAAGATATTCCAGTCTGTTTCTTTCATTCATCGCAATCGTCCTCTGCCTTGCAACTGAAACACGTGGGCAGCAATTCCTTCAAAACGGGAATTTCTCAGGTTATTTCGAAACCAACGGGCAGTATTACCGTCCCGATTCAGCCATCGGCGCAGGAGATGTGCCTGAGAAATGGCTGAACAACGCATTCATGGGGATCAGCTACAACTACGGCAACATCACCGCCGGAGTACGTTACGAAAGCTACCTGAACGCCTTGCAAGGCTTTGATCCGAACTACAAAGGCAATGGCATCGTTAACCGATTCATCACCTATACCGGCGATAAGTTGACCGTGACTGCCGGGAATTTCTACGAGCAATTCGGTAACGGACTCATTCTGCGATCGTATTGGGAACCGAATCTGGGGGTCGACAACTCGATCGACGGAGTACGTGCGGTATTCACACCGCAAAACGGCATTGTCATCAAGGGTATCATCGGACGCCAGCGTGATTTCTTCACCTTCGGTCCGGGAATCGTCCGTGGATTCGACGGTGAAGTACAGCTCAACGATGCATTACCCGCCCTTGCAAGCGCTAAATTGCGGATAGGTCTTGGCGGTAGTTTCGTGAGCAAATACCAGCGCGACACCAAAGCCTCGTACGTGCTTCCCGAAAACGTAGGTGCAGCAGCCGGAAGGATCAACCTGGGCTATGGTAAATTCGCATTCGATGCAGAGTATGCCTACAAGATCAATGATCCATCGCAAGCCAATTTCTACACCTACAACCGAGGAGAGGCATTCTTTACCAACCTGACCTATTCACAGAAAGGACTGGGAGTACGCTTGAGCGGCAAACGTGTGGACAATATGGACTACCGTTCCGACCGGGACGTCACCGGCAACCGTCTTCTGATCAACTACCTTCCCGCCGTGAACCGGCAGCAGACCTATCGTCTCGCTACTTTGTATCCTTACGCCACCCAATTCCTGGGGGAGATGGGCGGTTCGGCTGAAGTGTACTACAACATCAAACCCAAAAGCAAGTTGGGCGGCCCCTTCGGAACGAAAGTCCTGCTGAGTTTCGCGGCGGTCAGCGACATCGAACGCAAGAACCTTGACGATACCCTGGGTTACACATCGGATTTTCTGGCCATCGGCGACGACCGTTTCTACCAGGAATTCACTGCCGAATTCACCCGTAAATTAAGCGACAAGAAGAAAATCCTGGTGAGTTACATGTACCAGATCTACGACATGAAAAAACTGGAAGGGAAGGGAGATCAGATCACCGCACATCTCGGTGTTATCGACTACACCTATCGTCTGACAACCACCCGTAGCCTGCGTGTGGACCTGGAGCATCTGTATACAGAGCAAGACCGGGGCAACTGGGCCATGGCTCTACTAGAATTCAACCTCAACCGAAGTTTCAGCATAGCAGTATTCGACGAATGGAACTACGGGAATGACGATCCCAAGAAACGCACACACTACTTCAACGGATTGCTCACTTACGTCAAAGGTGGTACCCGTGTCAGTTGCGGCTGGGCCCGGCAACGGGCCGGATTGCTTTGCGTAGGAGGCGTCTGCCGGTTCGTCCCCGCCAGCAACGGACCTACTGTGACGATCAGCAGCAGGTTTTAGCCTGTATTCTTTTATACCCTTCTTAAATTTGATGTTATGAAATTCAAATTCCTCTACCCTACAATTCTTCATATCCTGACACTGTCTGCCTTCTTTTTATCTGCAGGTTGCGATGAGATCGAACCTCCATACGGCAACTCGGGAAACGATCCGCTGCCTAACGACTCGGTCGTACGCAAAGTACTGATCGAGGATTTCACAGGACACAAATGTCAGGCATGCCCCCTCGCTCATCGGGAAGCCTCCCGCCTACACGGACTTTTCGGGGACAGGCTCATCGTCATTGCCCTGCATGCGGACTTCTGGGCCTTACCGAGCCCCTCGGGCGCTCCCTCATACACTTACGATTTCAGGAATCCGGTCGCCACACAAGTCGCCACCGATTTTGGTGTTTTGGGACAACCGTTCCCCAAAGGGATGGTCAACCGGATGATCAATCCCGGAACCGGATCAACCTGGGTGATGGACTGGGGCAGCTGGGAGGACCGTGTATCCGAATGGCTTGCCTTGCCGGCGGATGCAGGGATCACGATGACGACTACTTACGACTCGGCTAGCAGAATGATCACCGCCGGTGTCACTATCAAAGCTTTGAGCGCACTCAACCAGGATTGTGAACTGGCTGTTTACTTCATCGAAGACGAGATCATCAACTGGCAGAAGGATCAGACCGCCAGTCCTACCGACGTTTCCAATTACGAGCACAACCACGTGCTGCGCGGCTCTCTGAACGGTACCTATGGCGAAAACATCGGCACCTTGCAGGCCGGCCAGGAACTGAGCCGCAGCTATTCCGGCACATTGACGCCTTCAGACGCAAATCCCGACAAGGTGAAGCTAGTTGCCATTTTGAGCAACTCAGTCACCAAAGAGATCATTCAGGCCGAGGAAGTCTCTTTAAAATAAATCCTGGTCACTCCGCCACTGGCGGCCAACCCCGGCCTCATGAGATCAAGGGCTTTTTACCTGATCAACGCTATCACCCTTTATCGCGTACTGGCGGCGCCTTTCCTTGTTTTCCTCATCCTGAACGACAGGATCGATGTTTTCAAATGGCTATTGGGCATCAGTTTTTTCACCGACCTGATCGACGGTCAGCTCGCACGGATATACAAGGTAGCCAGCCGTTTCGGAGCCTACATCGATTCGATAGGCGATGACCTGACTGTTTTAGCCGGAATTGCCGGTGTGTATTTTTTCAAGCCGGAATTCCTCCACGACCAGAAGACCTGGATCATCGTGATGGTCGCACTATTCTTCCTGCAGATTATTTTGGCCTTGATACGCTACCGCCGAATTTCCAGTTTCCATACTTTGTTCGCTAAGATGGCAGCACTGCTTCAAGGCAGCTTTCTGATCTTACTGTTCTTTATGGAAGAACCCTTCATGGCGCTTTTTTACCTGGCAGCAGCTGTCACCATCCTGGATTTAATTGAAGAAATCGTTCTCGTTTTCTTACTGAAAGAATGGAGATCCAATGTCAGAGGCCTGTACTGGATCCTCCGCGAAGGGAAACCCGCCGACCAAAAATGCGGTTGATACAAATCATATTCTCGTCGAACCAAGTCATTGTATCAGGCTGAGAAGGGGTCTTAGTTTTGCATTCATATTATGAAATCAGAAATCGTCCACATACCTGTGACCGGTGGCTATCTGACTGGAAACCTGGTGTTGCCCGATGACCCTACCGCACTGGTCATCTTTTCCCACGGAAGCGGCAGCAGCAGATTAAGTCCCCGAAACTCATTCATCGCCAAGGGCCTTCAGGAAGCCGGTATGGCCACCTTTCTTTTCGACTTGTTGACAGAAAGGGAGGATGAAGAACTCTTGAGCCGCTTCAACATTGACCTTTTGAGCGGGCGTTTGATTCTCGCCACCATTCAACTTCGAAAGAACCCACGGCTGAAACAACTTCCGTTAGGGTACTTCGGTGCATCTACCGGTGCGGCATCGGCTCTGCATGCAGCGGCCTGGCTTCCGGACACGGTCAAGGCTGTGGTTTCCAGAGGAGGACGACCTGATCTGGCAGAAGTGTATTTGCCCGATGTCAAAGCGGCTACACTTCTTGTGGTGGGTGAAAAAGACGAGGAGGTCCTGCAAATGAACCGGAGTGCATTGGAAAAGCTAACCTGTGAAAAATCGCTTCAAGTGGTGAAAGGTGCGAGCCACCTTTTCGAAGAGCAGGGTGCACTTGAACAGGTTCAGGAATTGGCCGCGGATTGGTTCTCTGTCCATCTTGTCAATTCGATGACCACCCCGACCCATGCCTGATGATTTTCTTTTCGCAGACAGGGAGGAAGCCGCGCTGTTGTTAAGCAAACGGCTGACCGATTACCGCGGGAGCGATGCCGTTGTGTTCGCTGTTCCCCGTGGAGGAGTCCCCATCGGTGCTATCGTTGCCCGAGAGCTGGATTTGCCTCTTGAAGTGGTGTTGGTCAAAAAACTGGGGCACCCGGTCAATCCTGAATTTGCCATTGGTTCAGTATCCCTCCGCAACGTACAGATCGAACGGATTTCGCCGGACATAAGCCGTGAGTTCATTCGGCAAGAGACTGAACGTATACAGCAGGAACTTAAACGAAGGCATCACCTGTTTACTTCCGGTCGAAAATTAATTCCTGTGAAGAACCGGAGGATCATTTTGGTTGATGACGGGATCGCGACCGGCAGTACTTTACTGGCCGCGGCGGCAGACTTGCGTGAATCGGGGGCGTCAGAAATCGTAGTCGCAGTCCCGGTGGCTCCGCCCGGCGCCGCAGGAATGTTCCGGAAAATATGCGACGATTACATCGTACTGTACGAACCCCGTGATTTCGGAGGAGTAGGACAATTCTACGCCGACTTCAGACAAGTCACCGATGAAGAAGTCGTGGACACTTTGAAATCCTACTGGAATCGCGCAATAGTTCCATCCTGAACAGATTCACAGCAGCCTGTTAATTACTTTCCTGCACAACAAACCGGTTCACTTCGTTCAGGGTTAGTTTTGGTCTGAGATTTAATAATCTCTTTTTTCAGCAGTCATCCCGAAACCGGCGGAGACCCCGAATCGCCCAGCAAACGATGAACTGCACCATGAAAATCCCCTTCCGAACCAGGCTATAGGTGCCGCGGCACCTTTGTATCTGCACCAGGCAGGAGCATTTGCTATTGCAAAACCTTCTGCAGGAACTGCCGCAGCCGTAGTGCGGCCCAACATCCCATTAGTCGAAATAAAATAAAACACAACCATGAAAAAACCCGTTCAAACCCTCTTCTGCAGCACCCTTTTCCTCCTCGGGCTTCTTTTTATCAGCGAACAGATCCATGCCCAAAGCAGCCAACGCATCCGTGTCATTTTCGGCACCAGGGTGCACCCCACCTCCGATGGCAAGGGATGCGAAGGTGAAAAAGGCATCTGTTTCATCATCATCTGGAGAGACCAGTCGAGATCAACCTCGGAAGGCACCGCTGAAATCCAGGAAGTCGACGGAAAGATCCTGTTAAACATCGTACAGGATCCCGATCCGGCACTGGATTTCGAAAACACCTTTTACGTGTACGAGGACAAGGAAATCCCCGCCGACATCGCCCAGGAGATGGGCTACAGCAGCATCACTATCAAACGGGGGGAATACCGGCTTGACAAAAACAAGAACCGTCTTGGAAGCGTTCTTCTGAATGCCGATTTCCGCTACTAAACCATGTAGGCCGGTGGTGCTGCACCAGGTGCCACCGGCTTCCTATAAACCAGAACCATCAGAAAATGGAACATAAAAGCCACCTGCTACTACGGATCCTCTTCATCACTATTCTCGGACTTGCCTTCTCCTCCTGCCAAAAAACCGTCTCTATCCTCGTAGGGTTCAGACAGCCGCATGTGCTGACTGAAAAGGAGCATGTTCGATTTCTTAAAAAAATGAATGCAGATCCAATCAGCGCCTATTCCATAGACTCCACCTATTTCAAAATGCTGAACATGGAGGACACTGTAAATTTCATAGCGGAAAAGAAAAATCACTACCAGCCCATACAGGCGATTTACTACGGCCACGGACTCCAACCGGAAAGCTGGATCATCAATTGCTACACACAGGGGTTTCCAAACCTGAAGTGGAACGGAGACGGCAAATTCGGCAGTTTTCCGCCGAAAGCGCCAACCCCGCTCGACACTTTGGTATCCTTCGACCGTCTGTTTGAGTACGCCAAACCACTAAAATCGGCCTCCAGGGTGGCGTTCAAGACAGGCCCGGACCAACCCTATACGGTAGTCCTGTGCTGGAACCGCATGATGTTCCGGCAATGCAAACGACTGAATCAGCTCGTTCAATCCAATCTCAAAGAAACCGGCAAGCCCTACCGGTTGTTATACATCAACAACGATGCGCTGTTTTCCGACAAGGAAATAACGGGGAAATGAACGGCAGGACCTGATTTTCTTACTTTTGCGGCGCTTCGCTGATTGCCTTAACTTGCGCGGACAGCCAATACGAAATCGATATGCCACAAGACCGTTTCCAGGGACACGATTACTTTCAGATGGATGAACTCCTTACCGAAGAGCACCGCCTCGTGCGCGACTCGGTAAGGGAATGGGTAAAGCGTGACGTCTCCCCGATCATTGAAGACTATGCACAACGTGCCGAGTTCCCCAAGCAGATCCTGCAGGGATTGGCCGGCATCGGCGCATTTGGTCCTTACATTCCCGTTGAATATGGCGGAGGTGGAATGGATCAGATCTCCTACGGACTGATCATGCAGGAGATCGAGCGGGGGGATTCGGGTGTACGATCCACCGCTTCGGTTCAAAGCTCTTTGGTCATGTATCCGATTTTTAGTTTCGGATCGGAGGAGCAAAAACAAAAATACCTTCCGAAGCTGGCCAGCGGTGAGTTTATGGGCTGTTTCGGCCTGACCGAACCCAACCACGGGTCGAATCCGGCGGGCATGTTGACCCACTACACCGATGCCGGCGACCACGTGATCCTGAACGGTGCCAAAATGTGGATCAGTAATGCCCCCTTCGCCGATATCGCCGTGGTTTGGGCCAAGGATCCGGAGGGAGTCATTCGCGGGTTGGTGGTAGAACGCGGAATGGAAGGATTCTCCACCCCCGAAACCCACAACAAATGGTCGCTGCGGGCCAGTGCAACCGGAGAGTTGGTATTCGACAATGTTAAAGTCCCCAAGGCCAATATCTTCCCCGGTGTGAAAGGACTGAAAGGCCCGCTGAGCTGCCTCAACTCCGCCCGATACGGCATCGCCTGGGGAGCCATCGGGGCCGCCATGGATTGTTACGATACGGCTTTGCGCTACAGCAAAGAGCGGGTTCAGTTCGGACGTCCCATCGGTGGCTTTCAGCTGCAGCAAAAGAAGCTTGCAGAAATGATCACCGAAATCACCAAAGCCCAGTTGTTGACCTGGCGCCTGGGAGTATTGAAAAACGAAAACCGGGCTACGCCTGCACAGATCTCCATGGCTAAGCGAAACAACGTCAACATGGCCTTGCAGATCGCACGCGAGGCCCGACAAATGCTCGGAGGCATGGGCATCACCGGGGAGTATCCCATCATGCGCCACATGATGAATCTGGAAAGCGTCATCACCTACGAGGGAACCCACGACATCCACCTGCTCATCACCGGCATGGATGTCACGGGATTGAATGCCTTTAACTGATTCCTGACCGAAATAAACTTGAAAAGCCCGATTGCATTGCAGTCGGGCTTTTCAGTTCAAACAAAACGTATTTATCAGGAATAGTTGGAATCCCAGCCATTGAACAACTCATTCAAAAAGGTGTTCTCAGCAGGACTCACCACTTTATCGGCAGCCACCAGCTTCACGGCGAAATCAAGAAAATGGGTTCGATCCTCCGGAGTGGAATCCTTATAGAATTCATCCATCATCCTGTTGAAGTGAATGGGGTAATCGGATGGATCCATGGCGCTGAGGATTTCCATCTCCTGATCCAGATCGATTCTGGATGGAAAGCTCTCGATAAGGTAATTTTTAATGACTAAATCTTCCTTCCTGTTGAATTGATGATCGACAGCGGAAAGTATCATAAGGAGGTGATATCCGGCAATGGCTTTGTTCATGTCGTTGGCGATTTTTACACATTGTAGAACGCATTAAAATTAAAAAAGGGTATCGAAGCAATGTTGAAACCCGGATGAGTTTCATCAGTTTTTACACAAAAAATGCAATCGAAAAAGTGCTTCTAAACGTAACCAATGGCAGAACCAAGCGTAAAGAAGCATCGAAGCGGACATTCGCTCCGTTTTACTAACTTTGCACGAATTGGTCGCGTGGCCGAGTGGCTAGGCAGAGGTCTGCAAAACCTTGTACAGCAGTTCGAATCTGCTCGCGACCTCAAGCGAACATCCCCCTTCGGAAAACCGAAGGGGGATTTTGTTTTTGAAACTGCGCAAGCTTGCTTGCAGGCAGTTTCGGAAACAAAAACTCCGGGCGTCGCAAGCGACCGGGGATGTGCATTTGAGCAGCCCCCCATGATCACCGAGGTCGCCTGGGTGACCTCGGTACTCTGCTCGCGACCTCAAGCGTAATTCCCCTTCTGAAAGGAGGGGGAATTTGTTTTTTCAAACCGCGCGAGCTTGCTTGCAGGTGGTTTCGGAAACAAAAGCACCTGGTACCGCAGGCAGCCACGATGTACATTTGATCATCCTCCCTTTTTCAACGAGGACACCGAATTTTCCGAGGTGCTTCGCTTGCGACTTCAAGCGCAAGAGGCTATCTCAATCCAGCGAAAGTTCTATTAGTATTTGGAATCAGGGAAAACGACCTCCATTTGACATGAGGACATATTTTTTCGTAACAAACTGATTTTCTGTGATATAAGATTTAAATAACGGTTGGTTGGGTTGCATGAGAGTTGGGAGACATTCCTCCCCAAATCGGGTGAACTGTTAAAAATCATTTGGCATCTGAAAGGATTTATGCCAAACTTTGAACATTGATACTTTTCAACCCTTAACCACTCCACCCAATAACTTTTATCCGGTATGAACAAATTACATCTTCTATCCCCAATCCGCTTAAGCGCACTTGTTCT
>JBJOER010000231.1:0-11603 GCA_046049215.1 Bacteroidota bacterium
AGAGGTGGTACTTGCCCCGGTCGACCTCCTTCAATTCCTCGTTCAAGGCCAGGCTTTCGACAGTGGCGATCATCACCTCCCTGAGCTGTTCTTCACTCAATGCATCAAGAAAGCCCTTGGCTTCCTCGTAAAAAGGCTCCTGCCGGAGTTTTTTAATGACTTGCTTGTAATTGTATGCTGCATAAGGGTGCTCTTCGAAAACGCGAAGCACCAACGCGCGCACCTTGGCGCCGGTGTCGGGATTGTTACTTTTCTTCTTGGGCATGTCGGTCAAAGGTACGGCATGAATCAACCGTATTTGAATCCTTATACTGATTTCATCACCCTGCTTTGTTCAAATCTGGGGTTAAACCGCAAAGGCCACTAACCGCTTAGGTGGTATGCCAAGTACGCAAGACAACACAGTCCTATAAAATAGATTAAATCTTTTCCTTCAGCTCGTCTCGTTATAAATTTCAAATCAGCAGACAAACTGTAAAGTCCACGAGTTAAAACTGCGTTCTTTGCTCCTCCGATAAAATGAACCTTTGCGGCCCGCTTTTTTCGGGCATTGCGGTTAAACTGTACTACTGAAGTGGTGCTTGGACTTTACCGCACAACCTCCACCCGACGGGTTTCGGTATCAGCTCCCCGGCGGATCTTCAACAGATAGGAGCCGGCATACAAAGTGCTCACATCGAAATAACTGATGGTGCTGCCTTGCTTGATCACAGAGAAGCCGACCCGCTTGCCTTGCATGTCGAAGATCTCCATGGGTACGTCCTCACGGACGATTCCATTCAGTTGTACAGCGATGAAATCAGAACCCGGGTTGGGAAATACGTTGACCGTAGCCTGTTCACCGGATTCTTCTCCAATGGCTGTGCTTGTGGGGATGAATTGTATCACCGGCTCAGTAATTGAAGTCACTTTGGAAGCCGTTCGGGTGCCGTAGAAAGTAGGGCCGACCACATAAGGATAAGCGGAGTTCCAATTGGAGTCAACCGTGCAGAAATAGGCATACGTACCGTTGGGGTATTCCGGTGTCACGCAAAAGCGACCGTTGTGAATGTCAAGAATATCCGTTTGACCGGCCTGGGGCGCGATGTATTCGTAGTCTTCGCGGAAATACCCGAGCGGATACTGGGCGCTTACGTTGGGACCGGATGTCACACTGGTTCCTGTAGGGGAGGTGTTACGCACGGTCATGTTGCGTAAACGATATCCCGATCTGATCCGAACGATGGGTCCGGTGCCGTTGGATCCCTGGTATCCGTATGCACCATAGATCGGAAATCCATCGTAAGCATAACCAATTAGAGGGGAATGCTGGGTGCTGTCGATTGTATACAGGCCGTCGGCGTCGTAGAGGTTGCAGATGGTGGAGATGACCGTCAGGTCGAGGTTGAAGGCGCTCGGATTCTGATGGTGGTGGTAATTGCCCATAGCGGGATGTCCCTTGGAACAGTCGAACCCGCCGCGCTCTGCACGGATGGCGTCGCGGTTCCAGTCCATTGTAGCACCCATGCCTCCGGGACAAGGAGGGTTGCCAGGTCCACCGCAGAGTGCATTCGTGGTAGGATTCCAGGCAACGCCGTCACGGTAGTCGAACAAGGCAACCCCATTCACGAAGATTCCGATGTTACCACCGGATGTTGCGGTAGATGTTCCTGTATTTTGAACCGGTGATCTCGAAATCTTGAAAATCGCGTTTTGGTTGGTGGCGAGTGAGGGGTTTCCATCCAGGAATGGTCCGGTGGGATAAGCGGGGAGTCCTTTCGTATAAACATATACCCAGTTCGTTGAATAATAAACGCGCTGTACGTTGGCTGAATCGGGATCGACGATGACGGTTGGGTTTCCGCTGGCGTAGTGGCTGGCTGTGAGTCCGGTGGTGTTGATCAGCCAGGATGTCACCTCGGGGCCTTGTGCCTGTGCGAGGAAAGGGAGTAGAAAGATCAGAAAACAGAGGGTAGGGTTGGTGCGCATGGTCGGTTGGATGGGTCTTGCGGAAATTGGTTTAATGCAGCTGTTCACGGGGAAACCCCAGGCTTGGATCAAAGATGAATTTGGTGTCATTCAGACATTGCAGGAAGGCCATGAGATCGGTTCGCTCCTGATCGGTCAGTACCAAAGGATTTTCAAGCGGTGTTCCTTTCATGGATTCTGTTCCCGCAATATGCGTGTAGTGCTCAATGACCTCGCGCAGGGTTCGAAAACGTCCGTCATGCATATAGGGATAAGTGTAGCGGATGTTCCGCAGGGAAGGCACCTTGAAGCGAAGGGTATCCTCGTTTTCTCCCGTGATTTCCGCTCTTCCGAGGTCTTTCAGCTTCGGATCGGTCAACAGGCCATTCCGCTCGAAGTGGAAGTTGGAGAAGAGCGGTTCTTGATGACAGCTGTTGCAATGTCGATGGAACAGACGGTAGCCGTTTTGTTCCTGCGCGGTAAAAGTCTGTTGATTGCGTATGATACTGTCGTAACGTGTTTCAGTTGGTACGAGTGTGAGCAGGAATTGCCTGATCGATTCCTGCATCTTCTTCTTTTCCAACATTGAATCACCATAGGCGGCGTAAGACAAGCGCCGGTACCGGGGCGATTGTTGCAGCTTCCGGACTAATGCTTCCAGGTCTTGTCCCATCTCACCTGGATGGGTGATGGGGAACAGGCTCTGCTCATCCAGGCTCAGGAAGCGACCGTCCCACATGAACGCTGGTTGCCAGGCCAGGAATTGCAAGGCCGGTGCATTTCGGCGGCCGATGCTGTCGCCGATACCATGGCTGAGCGCATGATCGGTATGGGCGAAGGCGTTGTAGGGCGAATGGCAGGAGGCGCAGGAGATGCTGCTGTCTAGCGAGAGAATGGGGTCGTAAAAAAGCACACGGCCAAGGATGATCTTCTCTTTCTGAAAGGGATGCTGACGGAAGTCGAATACAGGGGAAGGCCATCCTGCAGGAATTTCCGGTGATCCCGATGACGTAGAGGTATTGAACGCCCACCCACCCGCCACGAGCATCAGTAAAGCAACTGAAAGTCGGATCCTTTTCACGGCGTATCGATCAGTTGAAAGGCGTTTTTGGCCTTGATGAACAGGCGCAGGGCTTCGGGACCCGGTCTCATCAGTTTCGGACTCTCCGTCAGCAATTCCACATCGAGAAAACGATCGAGATCAAAAGCGATCTTCCATTCCCGACGCGGTTTTTCACTCCGGAAACATAACCGGGCCGAGGTGGCATAAGGAGTCCTGTATCCTCCCAGATGGTATTCAAATGCAGTTTCTCCTACAGCAGGCAGGTTGCACTTCCCCTCAATCTTGAAATTGATGAATCCGCTCTGCCAGGTCCAATACATGCCTTCTACGGGATCAAGGTCGCCCTGGGAGATGCCGGACGTGTTCATGGCACTATCAAGTCCGAGAGTGAAACACAGGCTTGAAGCGCCCGACAGGGACGGAAATCCAAGTTTCAGGGTAGTCTTTTCCGGATCCAGCGCATCCACCAGGTGTGCACGTTTGGTGACATTCAATGCAGAATAGCCGTCGTGCATAATCATGAATTCACTGATGTAAAATCGAAGCGATGTGATGTGCAGTGAATCCGATCCGATCCCCGCACCATTGAAATCGCCAATCGGAACTTGTTTACCGTAGAGTCGAGGTTCAAATTGGAGACGGTAATCCACTTGCTGAGCGAATAGGGGTGCAATCAACAGCAGCGGTAAAAAAGGGAAGAAAAGGAAAACCATCCGGGTTCTCATCTGGTCTTGGATGGGGGTCATAGGGATTGGTTTATTCTTCTCTTTTAGGTTGATCGTATTCAAGCGGGTTTTAATCAATTTGTGAATCACCCCCCGAGGGCTTGTGCGTGCCAATATCCCGAAATTAAGACCAAGCCGGGTTAAATACCTTTGCAAATCCCGATTATCTTTATTCGCCATAACCAACCATCCCACTCCATTCGATCATGGTACACGTCTATCCCGGTGAGCTCATCGTTGTTCCTAAAAAAGCCCGCGTGGTTTTCGTCATCGAAGACGATCCCCTGCAGCTGCAATTGATGACCGATTATCTCCAGCAGAAATTCAAAGTGGAAGTGCATGGTTTCAGCAATGGAGAGGAAGCGATGAACAACCTGAACCGTCGCCCGGACATGGTGCTTCTTGATTATCATCTCGACCAGGGAGGAGGGGATTCATCCAACGGTGTCGAAGTGTTGAAGAAACTGAAAGCACGCGAACCGTTGATACAAGTGGTGATGTTGTCGAGCCAGGATAAGATTTCCGTTTCAGTGGATTGTATGAAAAACGGCGCCTACGATTATATAATCAAAGGGGAAAGCGCCTTTCAACGCCTTGAGAATATTTTCGGGAATATTGATACGCTGATGGACAATGTTTATTTCCGAAAGTTCTATAAAGACATGGTTTCGTTATTGCTCGTACTTCTGATTGCATTGGCCGGCGCTTTCGTTTTGGGATATTCAAAAGGATGGATCACGCTGAATTTCTGACAGCATCCTGAAATTTATTCTTATCGATTGATCGGCCTGCCGATCAACAAGGTGTTGTGTCCTTCAACATCATCCAGTTGTTTGTATCGGAAATGGTCGGCCATGGTTTCCTTCATACCATTCAATGCCCGCATATGCTTTCGTCCTACCGATGCATTGAACAGAAAAACACCTTGTTTCGACAATAAACGGTGAATATCGATCCAGAAAGGCGGCTCATAAAAGACCGGCGGGACATCTGTGTGAATAAACAGGTCGATGATGATCAAGTCGAACCGGTTGTTCATGGATGAAACCACCTGCAAGGCATCGCCGTGGATGATTTTCAATTTCTTATCACTGTTCAATCCGAATTCGTGCAGGGCGATACCGATGATGGCTTTGTCGAGTTCCACCGCAGTGATGTTTCCATTGTATCCGATCTCACCGCGTAACGTCTTCACTACACTTCCTCCGCCCAGTCCGAGCAACAATACGTTTTTCAAACCGGAGGTATCAATTGCCTTCAGTCCATTGGCCAGGATCCGCTGCAATGTGCCATAGGAGTAATTCGCATGGGCGGTGTCCAGATAGACTTCCCCTTCGTCCTCGACGATTTCAACCATGCCGCTGTGGTCGGTACGGAAACGTCGGATTTTAGAGGTCGCTGGATCCACTTTTTTCATGCCGGTTGCACCAGGTCCCATTTATTGCCATACAGGTCTTCAAAAACCAGCGCCGTACCGAAACCGGCTTCGGTCGGCGCGCGCAAAATGGTGACTCCGTTTTCGGTCAGCATCCGGAAATCGCGGCCGATGTCGTCGGTATGCAGGTAAAGGAACACACGGCCTCCGCATTGATCACCTATTCGGGCTTGCTGTTCGGGGGTGGTTGCTTTGGCCAATACCAGTGAGGCGGAACTCCCCGGCGGAGCAACCACAACCCTGCGTTTACCGGTATCCTGCGGACTGTCTTCCAGTAATTCGAATCCGAGCTTGCCGACGTAAAACCCCAGGGCTTCGTCGTAATCACGCACCAGCAGTGTGATTTGACTGAGTGTTAACATCGGGTCTAAAATACGCCGATTCAACACGGCTTTGGCGGATTTCACTATCTTGTGCCTACTGGTGCCTGTTCACTGGTGCGAGAATCCAAAATGCTGCATTACAACACCCACGTCATCGATCCCCAGGCCGACTGGGTCACCTTCGTTCATGGTGCAGGGGGTAGCAGCAACATCTGGTTCAAGCAATTGCGTGATTTTCGCAAGCATTTCAACCTACTGCTGGTCGACCTGCGCGGCCACGGTGGTTCCAAGCGAAGGATTGAAGAGCATCAGCCGCATTACACGTTCCAGGCCATCGGCGACGATGTGATCGAGGTGATGAACCACCTGGGCATCGAACGCTCGCATTTCATTGGCATTTCCCTCGGCACAATCATCATCCGCGACCTGAGCGAGCGCCATCCGGGCCGGATCCAGAGCATGATCATGGGCGGGGCGGTGATGAAACTCAACCTGCGCGGTCAGGTGCTGATGCGGCTGGGGCAGGGATTGCAGTCGGTCATCCCCTACATGCTGCTCTACCGCTTTTTCGCCTTCATCATCATGCCCCGGAAAAAACACAGGGAGTCGCGTAACCTCTTCATCCGCGAAGCACAGAAGCTTTATCAAAAGGAATTCCGTCGTTGGTTCCGCATGGCGGCACAGGTGAATCCGCTACTGGCTCTCTTCCGCTTCCGCGATTCGGGTATCCCTACACTTTACATCATGGGGGAAGAGGATCACATGTTCCTGCCTTCCATCACCCGCCTCGTGCAGGACCATCGGTCATCCGTCCTCTTTGTGATTCCGGCCTGCGGCCACGTGGTGAATGTCGAGCGACCGGAGGTGTTCAACGCGCAAGCCATTTCTTTTCTGAAGAGGCAGGAGATCCGTTGATCAGTTGTACTGATGTGCAAAACGAGATCAGAACCGTATCCTACCTGCCGAACGTCATTTTCGTTTAAACACCCATAGCGCTCCACCTCCATTGGCCACGACAAAATCAATATTATCGGCCGATCGCTTTACCCCTCGCTCGATCCGGTGGCTTGTTGGCCACTTCTCCGGATCAGCCCCTGCCCCGTCGAGGCAAGCCTCATAGCGGTAGAATTTCCCCCGCTCAAGAAAATCCAGGGGTATGGCAATACGGCTTGTCTTCGAGGTGATCACGGCAAGGTACCAGTCTGCACCTTTGCGTCTTGCGACGACCACCCATTCGCCGATGGATGCGTCGATCACGCGCGTTTCATCCCATGTGGCGGGAATCTGTTTCATGATGGAGAGGGCGTCTGCATAGCGCTCGTAGTTCTCCGGCAGATCAGCAAACATCTGCATGGGGCTGTATAAAACAACCGGTAGCGCTGCCTGATGGGCCAGGGTGCTGTGTACTGCTGTTTCGCCCTTGCCTTTGCCGTTCCAGTTGACGCGTTCGTTCTCCCGGTTCTTCAAAAGGACATCGAAAATACCGGGCGTATAATCGATCGGTCCGGCCAGCCCACGTGTGAAGGGAAGCGAGCAGGCATGTTCGGGAGGATTCCCTTCGCTCCAGGCATTCCATTCCATGCCGCGCACCCCTTCAAAGGTCATCAGGTTGGGCCATGTACGGCTCAGACCGGAAGGAATGACCGGTTCATGTACGTCGAGCATGATCCCGTAGTCAGCGGCCTTCTCCATGACGCGGTTGAGGTGGTTCACCATCACCTGGCCATGATGGTTTTCTGTCGGGGGATTCATAGGTCCGGCATATCCGGTCTTCACGTAACGGATACCCATGGCGTTATAAAAGGTGAATGCGCTGTCGAGCTTCTTTTCGTAATCGACAATGTCACCGCCTGTTTCATGATGGCCGATGATCTCTACGCCTTTGCTCCGGGCATAAGCAACGACCTCTTTTAAGTTGAGATCGGTTGCAGGTGTGACGAAATCAAAAGCACCCGGTTTTCCCCAGTTTTCCCATCCGGTGTTCCATCCTTCGATCAGCACGCCTTCGATGCCGTGTTTGGCTGCGAAGTCAATGTAGCGTTTGACATTGGCAGTAGTTGCGCCGTGCCGGGCGGAATCCGTTTTCCATTCGGATAAGCCCAGGTGCATCTCCCACCAGATACCGATGTATCGGCTGGGCTTCACCCAGGACCAATCCCGAAGTGGTGCAGGCTCGTTGAGGTTGAGCACCAGGTTTGATTCCATCAGCCGGGCTGCGTTGTCGGCCAATGCGATCACCCTCCATGGCGTCTGCAGTGGGAAAGCGCTTTGTACAGCATAACCTTTGTCGGAAGGAGTAAGGTGAACATGATAGCGACGGAAGTCGATGGAATCCTGTTTCCACGAGCACATGGAATAGTTGGCGAGTCCGGCCTCCAGCAGACTGATGCATACGCCGGAGGAATCCTCAACCGTGAAAGGAGCGGCAGCATGTTTTGCATCCACCAGCGGAGTATGCTGCACCAACTTCTCGAGGGTGTTGTAATCCGCCCAGATCCAATGGGCCTTCGTAATGGATACCGGTAAACGGATCGAACCGGTTTCAGTAGTAATACGAACCGTAGAAACTTCCGGTCCATCGATACGCATGCGGTAGGCGATGCCGTCGTCATACAACCGGAATTCCAGCTTCATCGGATTCGGAAGCGATTCGTTTCGTAGGTGAAGGCTGATCTGCCTGTACTTGTTTTCGATAAAAGCGTTCGTACCGTATGCCGGTGACCAGGTTTCGTAGAAGGAGGTGGTGTCCCAGGAAATAAGTTGATAATCGAGGATGGAATCACCAGCGCTTAAAACAAAGCCCTGATCTGAGCCTTCAAGTAGGATTTTTTCTGAATGAGTAACGGTCCAGGTGATTCGGCTATGCTGTAATCCGATTTTAAGTTGAAGCCTATCCCCTGGTGATTGAAGTTGCAGTGAAATGGGATTTGTATCCCGGGCGGTAAGGGATTGAAAAAAGAACAGGAAAACAAGAAAGGACTTAACCCGTTTGATCATTGGTCTTACCGAATCTAATGAATCCTGTTTACAAAACATCCATAGGATTCGTTTGTTCAAAATTCTCCCATAATGACATCTGAAACTTAAACGCCGCGGGCGCAACGTATTTCTCTGGTTGGTGAGCCTGTCGAACCATGGTTGGTGAGCTGGTCCGATAGCTATCGGACAAGCTCAGGGACCGCAAGCTCAGGGACCGCAAACATAGAACTGGTGGCTGAGCCTGTCGAAGCCCTGGGGTCATCCATCGACCCTTCGTCCGATAGCTATCGGACAAGCTCAGGGACCACAAGCTCAGGGACCGGTTATCCGGAACTGACAACGGACAACAGACAACCGTTTACCTTTGCCCCATGCAACACCTTGCCATCCGTCGCATCGAATGCCATGCTTATCATGGTTGCCTGAAGGAAGAAACGATCATCGGATCCCGCTTTTCGGTTGACGTGGAATTCAGCGGTGATTTCTACGGAGCTGTGATGAACGACGATCTTTCAAAAACGGTGGATTACGTGGATGTGCATCGCATCGTAAGGGAGGAGATGGCCATCCCGTCAAAACTGATCGAACATGTTGCGGGACGGATCCTGAACCGCATGAAAGCTCAATTCCCCTTTGTGACTACGTGCCGGGTTGCGTTAACGAAATTCAATCCTCCAGTCAATGGGCAGTTGGGCGAGGCGGTTTTTTCGATCGAGGGCTGAGGGTGCCTGTCAGGGATGAGCAATGTTCATCAGCATGTAATCGATATTGCCCGTTTGCGAATGACATCCGCTGCATGAAGCGCCTTTATTCGATGCAGGCTCTGCAACCGACTTATCTTTGTTGACATATCCCCAAACCCATCCCTTTGCATCAGCATAGGGACTCCCGGTCCTTTTCAGCAGGATGGCATAACGATCAAGACCGCCAATACTATTGCTAAGTTCTTTCACGACAAGTGAGCCCTCCGGAAAAAGCGTACTGTCCATCACCTTCCCGCTGGAATCAAGCGCAACCGAGGCAACGGCATTGTATCGGGTGCGCAAATACGAAAACGAATGTGCGCTGGCACTGCTTTTAGGGAGAAAGGCCGCATTGTTCTTGTACCAGGTGAACCCAGAGGTGCTTGAGGCAAGGTCAAGTAGTTCCTTATCTATCCCTTCCGCTTCCTCGTCTTTCTTACATGCGTGTACCAGAAAAAGCGCGCTCAGCAATACGAGCGGGAGAATAGCTTTAAGGTTTTTGCTCATGTATGGATGTGATGGATCAATTGTCCTTTTGTTTGCCCCAGCTGTCTTTAAGCGTTACGGTTCGATTGAAAACAGGTGCTCCCGGCTTGGATTCAGGATCTGGAACGAAATAGCCCTTGCGCATGAACTGGAAATGTTCGCCGGGTTTTGCATTCTGCAAGGCGGGTTCAGCCATGGCACCTTTCACCACGGTGAGGCTTTCGGGATTGATGTAGTCCTTGAAATCGCCTTCTTCCGACGAGGGGTCCTCCACACGGAACAAGCGGTCGTACATGCGCACTTCGCACGGAACAGCGGAGGGCGCATGCACCCAATGGATGACGCCCTTCACCTGCAGGCCGCTGGTATCCTGTCCGCTCCTGCTTTCGGGAATGTAACGGGCACGCACTTCCGTAATTTTCCCGGAGGCGTCCTTTTCAAAGCCGGTGCATTCCACGATGTAGGCACTTTTCAGGCGCACCATCTTGCCGGGAGCCAAACGGAAGTACTTTTTCTCTGGAACTTCCATGAAATCGTCCCTTTCAATCCAAAGCTCACGTCCGAACGGGATGTTGCGGGTGGTCTTCTCCTCCGCTTCCGGGTTGTTTTCGGTAGTCAGTTGTTCCTCCTGCCCATCGGGATAATTTTCAATGATGAGCTTGAGTGGATCCAGCACCACCATGGCGCGGGTGGCAATCCGGTTGAGGTCTTCGCGCACACAGAACTCCAGCAGTCCTACGTCGATGATGTTCTCCCGACGGGCCACACCCACACGCTCGGCGAAGTTGCGCACACTCTCGGGTGTGTATCCGCGACGACGTAGTCCGCTGATGGTGGGCATACGGGGGTCGTCCCATCCGCTCACATGCTTTTCGGTAACGAGTTGCAGCAGCTTGCGCTTGCTCATCACCGTGTAGGTCAGATTGAGTCGTGCAAACTCGTACTGGCGGCTCGGGAAGAGTTCCAGCTTTTCGATGAACCACTCGTAAAGGGGCTTATGCACCTCGAATTCGAGAGTGCAGATGGAGTGCGTGATCTGTTCAATGGCATCACTCTGCCCGTGTGCAAAATCGTACATCGGATAAATGCACCATTCATTCCCTGTCCGATGATGCGCCGTGTGCTTGATGCGGTATAGGATCGGATCGCGGAAATGCATGTTGGGCGAAGCCATGTCGATCCTGGCACGTAACACTTTCTCTCCGTCCTTGAACTCCCCCTTCTTCATCCGATCGAACAGATCGAGGTTCTCGTCGGTACTGCGTGAGCGGTAGGGGCTGTCCTTACCGGGTTCTGTGGGCGTTCCCTTCATAGAGGCGATCTCCTCAGCGCTACTATCATCGACGTAAGCCAGCCCCATTTTAATCAATCGAACGGCGAAATCGTAAAGTTGGGGAAAGTAATCCGAGGCATACAATTCTTGCGCCCATTGGAATCCCAGCCATTGGATATCGGCTTTGATGCTCTCCACGTATTCGGTCTCTTCTTTTTCCGGATTGGTATCGTCGAAACGCAGGTTGGTCTTCCCACCGAACTGTTGCGCCAATCCGAAATTCAAGCAGATCGACTTGCTGTGACCGATGTGCAGATAGCCATTCGGCTCGGGAGGGAATCGGGTGAGTACACGTCCTCCGTGCTTGCCGTTCTTCACGTCTTCGGCGACGATCTCTTCAAGAAAATTCGGTCCCTTTTCGGTACTCATGGCAGCTATACTTGGTGTTGTAATTTGGTGTTGAGGTGATTCAGGATGGATTCAACAAATGGGCAATTGCAGCAATGCCCTTTGGATGCGGTTAATCACTTCGTTCCTGCCGAGCAATTCCACCATACCGAACAGATCTACTCCACTGCCCTGTCCGCTGACGATCACCCGGAAGAGTTGCAGCACATCACCCGGCTTGA
>JBJOER010000232.1:0-5888 GCA_046049215.1 Bacteroidota bacterium
GTCAGTTTTCTTTCAGACCCCGAAGGAATCATTGCATCAGTCAGCAATTTGCAATTGGCAGCCCTCCTGATCTCCATCAGTGCAGCATTCTATTTTTTCATAAAACTGCAGAACAAGTTCATCCACACACTTCAGACCGCACCCCTTACCCTGTTAAAAAAATCGACGATCACCCTTCTCACCATCATCGCTTTTCCATTGATGATGCGGGGAGGTTTTCAGGTCATCCCCGTCAATAGCAGTGCTGCCTGGTTCTCGGACTCAATGGTGCTGAACGACATGGCCACGAATCCGGTATGGTATCTTTCGGACAATATCAATCGACATCGGAGACATTCATCCACTGAATTTCAATACATGCCCGATGCACAGGCTGACTCGATCCTCAACACCATCTTATCGCCAGACGCAACTTCCGACACCGCATTGATGCGATCGGGAACCAACATTATATTAATCGTTCTTGAAAGCTGGACCGCCGACATCATCGCCCCAATGGGTGGAGAAAAAGATGTCACACCGTTCTTCAACGGCCTTTGCGATTCGGGCTTGCTTTTCGATTCCATCTATGCCAGCGGATCACGAACCGACCACATGTTTCCATCTGTCCTGTCCGGTTTACCATCCCTATCCAATAAAAGCATGGTCCGCTTCAACGACAAACTGTCCCGATTGCCCATGCTTCCCAAAATCCTGCGCAGGATGGGATACACCAGCTTGTTCTACTATGGAGGCGAACTTGGATTTGCCAATATGAACGTATTCTTGAGGCAGGCGGGATTTGATCGCATCTCCGGTATCGAAGACCATTCAACCCAACTCCGCACCGGGAAATGGGGGGTTGCTGACGGCCCCGTTCTACAACGTATGCTATCGGATCTCGATCAACAGACATCACCATTTTTTGCAATGCTGCTCACCCTCAGTACGCATGAACCCTTCGACGTGCCCGGCGTAAATTCATCAACCCTCGGGAACGAACCCGATCGATTCCGAAATGCTGCCCGGTACACCGACCGGTGCCTACGGGAGTTTTTTCAGAAAGCAGAGACGAGTCACTGGTTTGAAAACACCTTGTTCGTCCTTGTCGCCGACCACGGACATATTCTGCCCAAGCGCAGGTCATACTATGACCCGAACACACATCGCATTCCTATGCTGTTCACTGGACCTGCATTACCCACAACCTTAAGAGGAAAAGCCGTACTAAAAACAGGAGGCCAGCACGACCTACCGGGAACTGTACTTCAGCTACTTGGCATCAAAGCGAAAAACCTCCCATTCTCCCACAATCTGTTGGATACCACCTACCACAAACCCGCCTACTTGAATTATGAAGCAGGCATCGGATGGAAAGAAAAACAAACTCAGTTTGTACTTTTAACGGATGCCAACCGCACTTTACCCGAATACAGCAGGAACTTAAAAAAAGCTGACAGCACAAACATCATGAACCGGGGCAAAGCCTATGTACAATGCCTGAACCGTTTGTTCGAATCTTACTGAACCATTACACACAACCTCAGAATCCATGGAAAACAACTTCAAGGAACTCCTCCGGGAAGTAAGCTGTTTCGTATTCGATATCGACGGAGTATTGACTGACGGAAGCCTGATGGTGCAGGCCGATGGCTCGATGCTCCGAAGGATGAACATCAAAGACGGCTACGCACTTCGCCTGGCTGCACAGCGCAACTATGACATCTTCATCATCAGTGGAAGCAAGCAGGACGGTTCGGCTGCAAGGCTCAGGAACCTCGGAATCGAGCACGTTTACACCGGAGTAGAAAACAAGCTCGCCCAGCTGGAGAACCTGACGCTTCGCACCCGCACACGACCGACGCAAATCCTTTACATGGGAGATGACATGCCCGACCTTGAGGTGATGAAGATCTGTGCGGTTCGAACATGCCCTGCCGATGCAGTTCACCAGATCAAATCTATCTGCCAGTACGTCTCCCCTTTGAAAGGAGGAGAAGGTTGCGTCAGGGATGTGATCGAACAGGTGCTCACCCTACGCGGAGAGTGGTCCTGAGAACTTCCATAAGATCGAAATACTATGACTTTCCTGAAACTGATCCGGTGGCCCAACCTCCTACTGCTTGGGCTACTTCAATACCTGATCCGCTACGCCATGGCGGAACCAATCCTGGATGCAAACGAACAAGGACTCCTGCTCACTCACACCGAATTCGCCTTGCTGGTGATCTCGTGCCTTCTTATAACGGCAGGTGGATACGTAATCAATGACATTGAAGACGAATCGATCGATCGGGCCAATAAACCGGAAAAGGTCATTGTCGGGCGGCTGATCAGTAAGGATAGCGCCTTCAACGCATATCTGCTGCTGACTTTCACGGGAATAGTGCTTGGATTCTACCTGACTTTCGTCAAAGAATACGCCCATATCGGAATGATCGAACTCGTAGCGGCCGGATTACTCTACTTCTACTCGACATCCTACAAGTGCATTCCAGTGGTTGGTAACCTGATCGTTTCGGGATTGTCGGCCTTCGCCGTCTTTCTTGTCGTGATGCCCGAACCGCTGGCCCGTATGAACAGCGGTGTAATGGCACTAACGGGTATCTATATGGGATTCATCTTTTTCGTCACTCTTGTCAGAGAACTGGTCAAAGACGCCGAGGACATGGATGGCGACTTGAAACAGGACTGCCAGACACTTGCAGGAGCCATCGGCTTAAAGCCGACGAAATGGATCAGCATACTTCTGACTGCAGCAATTCTCGGTTCATTGACATACATGCAGTTCATTTCCGAACAGTGGCAGAGTCTCACGCCATTCCTATACGTAACCTGCTTCATCGACATTCCGCTGATTTGGATCATATACAAAATGTGGAAAGCAGAGGAGAATAAAGACTTTCATCATATCAGCAACTTGCTCAAATTCCTTATGTTTGCAGGAACTTTTTCGCTGGCAGTTTTTTACGCCAGCATCCTCTAGAACTATGCATGCCAACCCACTCACAGAAAAACTCAAAGGCACCCGCCTGATACTCGGAAGCAACTCGCCTCGCCGCCAGGAATTGCTTCGCTCAATCGGCCTTGATTTCGAAATCATCACCAAGGATGTTGACGAAACTTACCCGGAACAATTCCGTCGCGAGGACATCTCCATGTTCCTTGCCCGGAAGAAAGCCATGGCCTTCAAGCCCGAACTTAACGAGGGAGGGATCGTCATCACTGCGGACACGATCGTCGCGGTTGACGAACTCATTCTTGGAAAACCCACGGACCTTCAAGATGCCGAGCGCATGTTGAAGCTCCTATCAGGAAGAAAGCATTCGGTAATCACCGGCGTTTGCCTGATGTCCGCCCGCAAATCAGAATCTTTCTTTGTCAAAACCGAGGTCTCCTTCAAGAACCTACGCGAATCCGAAATCCGGTATTACCTTGAAACGGAACCGCCTTTGGACAAAGCCGGCGCGTATGGCATACAAGACTGGATCGGTAAAACAGGGATCGAGTACATCCTTGGATCCTACTATAACGTTGTCGGACTACCGACCAAGGAGCTTTACGAAAACCTGATGCGTTTCTAAATGCGCAGGGCCTATCTCCTCATGCATATAGCCATCGTGCTATGGGGACTGACGGCCATCCTGGGCAAACTGATCTCCCTTGACGAAGGACTTCTGGTGTGGTATAGGATGCTGTTCAGCGCACTGGCCACCGGAATCTATCTTCTTTTCAGCGGAGGCATCAAAGGAATCGGGAAGAAAGGCTTGATGCATCTTGGAGGAATCGGATTCCTGATCACCCTCCACTGGATCACTTTTTACGGAGCGATCAAAGCCTCGAATGTTTCCATCGCGATATCCTGTTTTTCCAGTGTTGCCGTATTCACCGCCATCCTTGAGCCGCTATTTTCAGGGATCCGACCCAAGATCAGGGAACTACTCCTTGGCGTTGCCGTTACTACCGGCATATTTTTCATCTTTTCGGATTCGGAACTCAGGTTCAAAGGCATCGCACTCTCGCTGGTGAGTGCGCTGCTGGCATCCTTGTTCACCATCTTCAATCAACGGATCAGCGGCAAGTACGCTGCGGGGCAAATCGCCTTTTTCGAATTGGGAACCGGCTTCCTCCTACTCAGCGCTTTCCTGCCCTTGTGGTTCAGCATCAATGGATCGACATTCACTTTGCCGGGTGCTCACGACTTGATCTACTTGCTAATCCTAAGTGTCTTTTGTACGACGGTCGCATTCACTATTTCTCTGATAGCGCTGCAAAAAATCGATGCGTTCACCATGAACCTTAACGTGAATCTGGAGCCACTCTACAGCATCATCCTGGCCGTCCTCTTATTTCAGGAACACGAGGAGCTTGGACCGGGATTTTACATCGGGAGCGCCTTGATTCTTTGCGCTGTCACTGCTCACGGCTTTATCAAACTAAGAGCAAAAAAAATCAATTGACGAACCAAGCTTCAAAGCGCTTATCTCACCTTTTTGCCTTTTGCAACTTTGTCGTTTATACGTAGTCGCTTGATGCTTTTCATCTTGAACATCAAAATGGCCTGATCACTCCCCCGGTTGGTGTACCAGGTTTTGCCACCGTAATTGATCTTGCCACGGCCATCCTCCCAGCTAAATGCCTGCAGTGCGTAATAACCGCTGCGATTCCTGGAACTTCCGAACACGAGGTAGTTTTCCGGACCATCTTCAAAAGCCACTTTCAATGTGGACTGATCAACAACCCCTTCTACGGCTCCAGGAGTATTGGCACGAAACGAAATCTGATCCAATGATCTTCCACGCTCTATCACCAACGTACCCTGTTCAGTGGATTTCTTCGACGCGTCCTCCTCTCCCCTTCGTAGTGCTACAGGATCGGAGAGGTAGAACTGGATGCCTTTTATTTCTTCCGGCGTAAGCTTGTTTTGCTCACGGATCTGCTGTGTAAATGGAATCTTAGGCGAGCAGGAAGCCAACAGTGCGAGTAACGGAAGGGACAGGACAAATTTCATGGATATTCTTTTGAGTCAATTGCGCATCGGCAATTATCATTCCAAAACAATAAAATAAATATGAAAAAGGGGCTGAGAATAATCCCAGCCCCATCTTTTTCTTGTCAATCTCAGAGGATGGCTACCGGATCACCATCCGCTGGGTTCCGATCACGGCCGAACCCTGACGAATAACAGCCATGTACATACCCTTGGACAATTCGGGCTTGTCCACCCGAACCGTATTCAAACCCTGAGCAACATTGAGTTCATTCAGGGAGGTCACCAATTTTCCGTCAAGGCCGAGCAGATCAATCTGCACAGACGCGGTGGATTGCGTGAAGTAGAGCAACTGGAATACGCCGTTATTCGGGTTGGGCAGAATATTGACACCATCCTCCACTGAAACTTCAACCAGTCCGGTTGAAGAGAAACCGACACGCAGGGAAATCGTCACATCGCTTTGGAAGATATAAGGACCGAAATCCTCCGAAATACGGATACCCAGAATGTAGGGCTGCGACCTAACTTGCGAAGCATTCGGGTTCCATTGAAGGGTCGCAGTGGAAAAGCCTGCGGCACCGGTAACAGCCAATGTTGCGGGATTGGTAGCCAGAGCGAAAGGTTCGCCTGCGCCTTGAACACGCAGTTGTTGACCATCCTGGTCGGTTATGGACAAAGCCAGGCTAAAACCGGTACCCGGAGCAAGATCGTAGGATTTCGCGTTGAACGGAGGTAAATTGGCATTCACTGTAACAATTGCAGGACGATTACCGCTCGGCACTACGATGAGCTGCATATCGCGGGAGATCTCTCCGATCTGTACACCGTTGCGGTATTCCTTCACACGAACGGAAACCTGGAAGTTGCCAACCGTATTCGGAAGGAAAGTGATCTCACCGGTAAGCGGATCCATGTT
>JBJOER010000233.1:0-11095 GCA_046049215.1 Bacteroidota bacterium
TGGACTCACCCGATATTAACAATGCCGTCGTTTTGAACAAAAAGAAAAAAGAACCAAAAAAGAAAAAGTCAACTACATTAACATCAACTTAAAAAAAGTCAACCTTTTTCCGGCAAAGACACGCCTACAACAGACAACCGACAACCGACAACCGACAACCGACAACCGACAACCGACAACCGACAACCGACAACCGACAACCGACAACCGACAACCGACAACCGACAACCGACAACGCCTACATCTCCTCACTCAGCATCTTCTCCAACGCTTCAGGGGTGATGTCGTAGTGCATTTCCCCCTCAATGGCCATAGAGATTGAACCGGTCTCTTCCGAAACGATGATGGAAATGGCATCGCTTTGCTCGGTAATGCCAAGCGCGGCACGGTGACGCATACCGTAGTGTGCGGGCAGTTCGGTGTTGTCCGTCACCGGTAACACGCAGCGTGCAGCTTTGATCTTATTGTCTTTAATGATCACCGCTCCGTCGTGGAGCGGGCTATTCTTGAAAAAGATGCTTTCCAGCAGGCGTTTGGAGACATCTGCATCCATCAGGTCGCCGGTGCTCTCGTAAAAGGTCATGTCGGTGGTGCGTGCCAGTACGATGATCGCGCCGGTCTTGTTCTTCGACATGGACGTACAGGCCTTCACAATTGGGATGACGTTGGGTGGCGTGGTTTTACGATCCTCCCATTTCCAGGGAATGAGCCTACCGCTTTTCCCACTGATTCCGCTACTGCCGAGAAAAACCAGGAAACGTCTTACCTCTTGCTGGAATACAATGATCAGCGCAAGCACTCCCACACTCATGAACTGGCCAAGGATCGCTCCCAGCAACTGCATGTTGAATATTTTGACGAACAGCCACCACAGGACATAAATGGCTACAATGCCGAAGAAGACTTGTATTGCCGCTCCCCCTTTGAGCAATTGGTAAATCTTGAAAAAGAGGAATGCGACCAGTAAAATATCGATGATGTCGAGTAGACGAATGCTGATAAAACCGATGTGGAAAAGCTCCATGAACCAACTCTTTCTTCAAAACTACCGATTTTCATCCAACCCGGTCAAAGCACCCCGAAACCTGTCGAGAGGGGGGGCGTGCAACAGGAAACGATAGGGTAGTAACGCATCTTCTCCGGCGTAATCCACTCCGATCCTTGGTGTGGTCTTGATTTCATCTTCTGCGTTGATAAAATCACCATCCCGTATGGTCAGTTCATTCCCCTGCAGGCCGATCATATTGTGCTGCATCCCAATTCCCAAAGCCTGTGTCAGCGTGCCCGGTCCCATACTGAACCGTGGATGAGTTGCTTTCAGCCTCCTTCGATCTTCCATGGTCGCTATGCCTTGAAATGGCAGTACACCTCTGATCAACACGGAATGTGGAACGTCGTTCTTGTTGGTCACCACATTGAAAAGGTGATGCAATCCGTAGCAGAGATAGACATAGGCGTTTCCTCCTTTACCATACATTGCCTCATTTCTTTTTGTCCGTCTCCCGCCGTAGGCATGTGATGCTTTATCATCAATTCCTGCATAGGCTTCTGTTTCTATGATGATGCCGCTGGTGCGTTGTCCATTGATATTCGTTTCAATCACTTTACCGATAAGCTCTTTTGCGATAAGCAACACATCGTCGCGGAGGTAAAATGAGATTGGCAATGGTGTCATTCACTTGCCAATAAAATGATTCGTCCGATGGCATCGGTATTCAGTTCACCAGTGTCGAGCATCCACCGAAGCACCGCTTGAAGCTTGTCGGTAGGTATGCCTGGCGATTGGTCGAGGATTTCGCGGACGGACAATGGCTGTTGCCCGACGATCGTTCGGATCCGGTTGATGATCTCTTCCACTTCAAGATCGTTCATCTCCAGCCTGTTCCTCTCCCTGCAGACATCACAAATGCCACATCTTTTCAAGTCTTTTTCACCGAAATAGGACAGAAGAAGTACACTACGGCACTGATGTCTGTCATTTAGAAACCGGATCATGGCTTGGATGCGGTGGATGGCACGCTCTTTCCTTTCTTCAAGGATTGTTGAAGGAATCCTTAGGTCCGTTTCAGACACTCGGTTCTCAAGGAATGTCAGCGATGGTTCGTCTGTAGCCGGATGGTAGTCGATCAGTTCAATCTGGCGCAGGTAAATCAGTTGTTTACGCAGCGTTTCGGTATCGGTTTCCGCGCGCTTCGCCAAATCCTTTTCACTGAAGCGGACGTAATCATCAAACAATCCAGAATAACTGCGGAGCAGAACTTTGATCAAATGGTCATAGGCAGGCTGTTCTACCTGGAACCTGTACAGGTTCATCGGGTTGACGGTAATGCGGACACGGGCCGGCAGGTAGATTGCTTCTTGAATGCTGATGTATCCGGTCAGTTCAAGAATTTGCAATGCGTGTAGGGCGGGCACAGGTTCCAAATTGTAGCGCTGTGAAAAGGCAGTCACTTCAAAAGCAAAGGACTGTCCCTGCCCAAAGCCTATCGGAACTTGAAGGTAGTTTGACAAGGCTGAATAGACGCGACGAATCAGAGCACGTTCAGGAAAGGACTGTTCAACCTTTCTTTCCAGCTCGAATAAATCGCCGTCATTGTACAGAATAACCCCATAGCAAAGTTTTTCATCACGCCCTGCTCTTCCAGCTTCCTGGTAGTAGCTCTCTGGATTATCAGGCAGGTCCATGTGGATGACCGAACGTACATCGGGTTTGTCAATCCCCATTCCGAATGCGTTGGTGGCGACAATCACCCGAAGTTTTCCTTCCATCCAGGCCACTTGTCTTTCCTGACGTGCGGCGTGATCGAGTCCGGCATGGTAATATCCCGCGCGAATGCCTAGCCGTTGCAGTTCAATCGCCAGTTCCTGGGTTCTTCTTCGGTTGCGTACGTATACAATGGATGTCCCGGGTACGGATTGGAGTACTTTATGAAGGTGGTTTGATTTGTCATCCGTGTGTCGGACGATATAGGACAGGTTTGGCCGAGCAAAACTTCGGGCGAAAACCTGAGGATCGTGCATGTTCAATTTGTTGCAGATGTCTTTCTGCACCTCAGGCGTAGCGGAGGCTGTCAGGGCAAGAACAGGAATGCCGGGAAACTGTGCCCGTACTTCGGCGATGCGCATGTAGGGAGGGCGGAAATCATACCCCCATTGGGAAATACAGTGGGCTTCATCAATGGCAATCATATTCAGTTTCATCTGACCCAAAGCTTCCCGGAAACGGGTTGAAGCCAATCGTTCCGGAGAAACGTAGAGGAATTTGAAATCGCCATGAAAGCAATTTTCGATAGATCGTTCAATTTCTGCCTTCGACATTCCGCTGACCAATGCTACTGCCCTTATCCCTTTTCGCTTCAATTGCTCCTCTTGGTCGCGCATCAGCGCGATGAGTGGCGAAACGACCAGGCAGAGGCCGGGTTGAGCCAAAGCAGGTACTTGGAAGCAAATCGACTTTCCTCCACCGGTAGGCAAGAGAGCCAGAGTGTCTTTCCCATCAAGTACGGATCGGATGATCTCCTCCTGAAGCGGTCTGAACCGGGTGTGTCCCCAGTACTGGGTCAGCAATTGGTGGATGAGACTCATTTCTTCTAAAACAAAGACATCGGCTTCTTGCCGATGTCTTTCAAGTAGGATACACTTTTTAAAAAGTGACCGTAATCCTTTCGGGGTCGATTTCCGCCGGTCGAACTGTCATGACCGGTATCTTGGATCGGTTGACCACTTTGCTTGCGTAGCTTCCCATCAGTAAGCCCGTAAGGGAGGGTTCCTGTTCGGTCATGATGATCAGCAGATCCGCCGAGATCGCATCACAAGCCTCCAATGTGCCTTTGGCGATGTCGTCCCCGGTTTGGTAGCTCACCTCCGTTCGAACACCATGCCCGGCAAGGAAATCCTCTACCTGCTCGACCTTGATCCGGAACTTGCGCTGGTAATCCTCGTTTCCGTTTCGCATCAGTCCTACGACATGCACTGCGGCGCCGTATTTCAAAGCAAGTTCCATGGCGTGGTTTACTTTCTGCCTGGATTCAGGACTGTCGTCGATGGGCAATGCGATCCGCTGGAAGCCACTGCTCTTGCCCTCACGGGTCATGGATATGACCGGGCAGGGGCACTCCTGGACCACTTTCAAGGTGTTGCTTCCGACGGAATATCCACCATGACTTTCACCGTGTGTACCCATCATCACCAGGTCGATGTGGGCTTGTTTTGCAGTATGAACGATGCGTTTGTAGATTTTGCCGGTTTCGGTAATGACTTGAACCTTGATGTTGTTTTCAGCCAAAATCTTATCGGCAAGTTCCTGCATTTTCTCGTTGCTGGTTTCTTCCACCTTCTTTTCAAACCCCGTAAAAGCATGAGCGATAAAACTGGGGAATGTGGTCGTTTCAACGATGTGCAGAAGGAAAATTTCCGCATGCATCAGTTTGGCCATGGAAACGGCCTGACCAAGGCTGAGGTCGGCGGTTTCGGAAAAATCATAAGGGATGAGAATCCTTTTGACGTTGAAATCCTTCTGTTGCATTGATTTGGTTTTGGTTTTAGGTGATGACAAATTCGGTGGTGTCCTTGCGCACCATGGGGCGGATGCTGCAGACGGGTATTTCCGATTCGTTGATGATTTGCTGCGATTCCGTTCCGATCAGATATTCGGTCCACTCAAGCTCCTTCTGTGTCATGATCACGATCAGGTCGGCATTCACTTTTCGTGCGTAGTCGATAACGCTTTCGGAAATGTCCTTGTGGTGAACAAATTCACCCGAGCATTGGATTCCGTTTTCGGCGATGAGGCCGATCACCTGGTCCATTTGGCGTTGAAGCTTGTTGATCAGGAATTCATCTTCGGAGGCCACTACCGTCATCACTTTGACAGTTGATCCGAAAAGCCTCGCGATCTCGATACACTTATATACTTTTTCCTTTGTCTCCTTGGAAAGGTCAAGGGGCAGGACAATGGTGTCGCATCCCGACTTATGCTGCTGACCTTTGATGGTGATTACGGGGCAGGGAGCATCGCTGATGACGCGTACTGCATTTGATCCAATGAACTTCTTTTTCAAAGTGGTTTCACCTGAGGTGCCCATGACAATGAAGGAGGCATTCAGTTCAGTGGCCACTTCGGAAACCACATCGTAAATTTTCCCTTTTTCAATGCGGGTATGAACCTTTACACCGGCTTTCAACTCGGTTTCCTTGGCGAGGTCGTTCAGTTTGCTTTGAATTCCGGTACGCAACAACTCTTCTTGCTGTTCATCGGATGAAAACAGGTGCAGCACAGAGGAGAAAAGAGCTTCATCGATGACATGCAAAAGTGTGATTTCGGAATTTGTTTTCCGTGCTAGATTAAAGGTCTGGCTTAGTGCGATCTTGGCTTGGTCGCTAAAATCGACCGGTACGATGATGTGTTTTGTTCCTTGGGGCATACAGTGCTTGGTAATTCAGGTATATTTACGCACAAAATTACGAATTCCCTCTCTAAAATGAATAAAATTCCTGAATCCGAGCTCATTCTGAACAAAGATGGAAGCGTTTATCACCTGAACCTTCTCCCGGAGGAACTGGCTGATGTGGTCATCAATGTTGGTGACCCCGACCGTGTAGCCATGGTGAGTGCCTACTTTGACAAGGTGGAGTTGAAAAAGCAGAAGCGTGAATTTGTTACCCATACGGGGACATTCAATGGCCGTCGCATGACGGTTTTATCTACCGGGATCGGTACCGACAACATTGATATTGTGTACAACGAGCTGGATGCCCTTGTGAATGTTGACTTGAAAACCAGGACTGTGCAGGAAAAGCTCAGGAGCCTGTACCTGGTCCGTATCGGTACTTCGGGGTCTCTCCAGTCCGATATTCCGGTTGACTCTTTCGTCTGTTCGACTTTTGGACTGGGGCTGGATGGACTTCTCAATTTTTATAAATTGGACAATTCTCCGACCGAAAACGAAATTATCCAAGCCTTTCGTTTGCACTATTCAAACCAGGGCATACTCCCTCAAAGTTACCTGGCTTCGGCATCGAATGAACTGGTCAGCCTCTTGGGTCAAGGCATGTTCAAAGGTATAACAGCTTCCTGTTCCGGCTTTTACGGCCCTCAGATGCGTAAAATCAGATTGGAACCTGCCAGAATGGACATGATTGAGAAACTCAATAGTTTTCGTTTCGGTGATCATCGGATCACCAATTTCGAAATGGAAACCGGAGCCATGTACGGACTGTCTAGGCTATTGGGGCATCATTGCTGTTCCACTAATGTGATTGTTGCCAATCGCATGGAGATGGCCTTTTCTAAAGATGCGGATGCGTCCATGCACCGGTTGATCAAAACCGTCCTCGAGCGACTTTCAACCTTGCCGGCAGTGGCGGCTTAAGCCTCGTTCAAGACTCAAAACAGGTTCATTCCAGTACTTTTTCGGCAAAATCTTACATCTGTAAGGTATCGGCTTGCCGTGGCTATACCTATTTGTCGGGTTGTAAAGTAAAAATACCCGAACAAAAACATTTCCAATGGCAACTCCATTTAAAATCCGGACATCTGTCCAAGCTTTGATTTTCCTGCTTGCATTCATTTCAATGCAGGATTCCTACGGAACCACTTTCTATTCCAAACAAAACGGTTCATGGAACGACACATTGACCTGGTCGACGGTCGGTCACACCGGAGCCAACACCAATTCGCTTCCGGGCGTTTCCGATACCGTATTTGTCGGTGACGGTCATTCTGTCGAGCTGAATGCCAGCTGCACTGCGAGCATCCTAACAGTTGGAGGAGGCACATCCGGTATTTTGTTTTTCAACGGCTCGACTCCCGCCACTCTTCAGGTGTCGAATAAGCTAACCGTTCGCTTAGGTGCCGCTTTGCTATATGATAGCAACTCAGCGATCGTGCACGAGCTTCGGATCGAAGGTGATCTTATCAATAGCGGAACAATTGACCTGGTGAAGGATGTCGATGATCACGTGCGCCTCACTTTCATGGGAGCCAAACACTCGGTGGTTACTGAATCTGCTGGTTTGCCTGCTCCTCTTTGGTATTTAAATGAAGTTAATGTCGAGAAGACGGTCCAGAAAACATTTCGGGTGGATTCCCGGGCACCCAAATTTGAAGATGCCATCGGGCTGTTGAATGTGGTCTATGGAACTTACATGCATAACAATAAGGGGACCTTCAATGTCAACGCAAGGGTGGGCTACTTGACTGTTGGCCCGGATGCGATATTTCATGTCAACCAAGGTGTCATGCATCTTGCACAAGCGTCCGACCGATTGATTTTACAAGGGAAACTGCTGGTGACTCGTGGCACCATGCGTGTCGGTAACAGTGCCGGACGTGTAGGATTGCTTTATGAGCAATCCGGTACGGTAACGCCTGAAATTTCGATCACCAGCGGATCACTTGTGGTGAACGGCGGGTTGCGTCCCTCTGTTGGGCACGATTTTGATCCCATCCTGTTTTCACAAACCGGTGGCAATACCAGGCTGAACACCGGAACCGTGGGTACAAGTGCCGCTACCTTCAAGATCTCCGAAAGCACCTCGTCTTCATTCACTTTTGATGGCGGTCTACTCACGATAGAAAAGGCTAACAATAGCGCCGGTGTTCATCCGGATTTCGATTTGGGTATGGGTGTCGCTGCAGTTTCCTGTACTGATGGCAGGGTGGCTTTTGGCAATGCAAACACTCCAAGTGGAACTGTATTTACCTTCGTTCCGGTTAACGGATTGATATTCCCTCATTTTATCGTATCCGGCTCAACTTCCGGCACCTCCAGGCTTTGTCCTTCCGTAGACAATACAAGCGATATTATTCTGTCCAGCTTGAAAATCGAAAGTGGAAAGACGTTTGATATTCGCTCGGTATCCGGAACTCCGGCTGATTCGCGCGTGGTTACCTTGGTTCAATCCTTTGACAATGTGCATGCGTTATTCAACGATGGGACTTTTCAAACACGAACCGGAAAGGTCGTATTCGAAAGCACCGAAGGACTCGGAGTCGGAGGCAGCGCCACTACTTGTTTCCATAACCTGACCATCAACAATCCCGACGGAGTGGTGCTCTGGCAACGCGCTGAAGTATCAGATTCGTTGGTTTTTATCGATGGTAAATTGTTCACCACTCAGACAAGCCCGATCATTGTTTTCAATAATGCCAGAATTTCAGGTGCCTCATCTTCGAGGTATGTGGATGGTCCTGTTCATTGCTGGATCACTGCGAATGCTCAGCAACGTATCATAGAGATTCCTGTTGGAAAGGACAATGCCTACCGTCCGATCCAAATGACATTGGTTCACAATACGTCCGATTCTGTGCTCTACAAAACCGAAGTCATGAATCAATCGGCAAGAGCTATGAATTTCACCCTGCCTGTTTCGCTTACGCACGTATCCTCTGTCAGGTATTACCTGATAGAACGAGGTCCTGTCAATAACCTATCATCTGCCTCTGCGGTATTCACCTATGGACAGGATGATGATGTGACGGATTACAGGGGATTGCGCATGGCCAATGACGACGGGGCTTCCACATGGATCGACCTTGGTGGTACAGCCACTTCCAATGGAACGGGTAGCATTTTCGTGCCGTTGACCTCATTCAATTCGATCTTCACCCTGGCCAACGCGGTAGGTTTCTCCAATCCTTTGCCGGTGGAATTGTTGAGTTTCACTGCTAAAATTCAAAAAGAGGTCGTCGTGTTGGACTGGGCTACGGCCAGTGAGATGAATAGCGATTTCTTCGAGGTGCAAAGAAGTACAGACGGATTGAATTATACCGAGCTTGGCCGTGTAACCGCCGCCGGTAATTCCAATGTGCTTGTTCGATATTCCTTCAATGACAATCAGCCGGTTCGGGGTGTAAATTATTACCGGCTGCGTCAGGTTGATATTGATGGAACGGAGACGTTCTCTCCCATACGGTCTGTAAATTACATTCCCGGCAAAGTCACCGTGTTCCCTAATCCGGTAGCGGATCGGGTGGTGAATGTGAATATGCCGGAGTCGGAGGAAGTGGTGACCATCAGCCTGCTCAGGGCTGACGGAAGCACCGTTACTGAACCCGTGCAGACTTCATTCCTGGCAGGAAGCATGGAGTTCCGTTTGTCTGATGCGATCCATCCGGGTTGTTACCTGCTTCGGATGCAATCCGCTGCAGGACAAGTCTGGCAGGAACGACTTGTAGTGGTTAAATGACCCGATTTCGGTACTTTAGCCCACATGGCGCCGAAGTACTCGATCAAGGTCTTTACAACTGCTGATAAGGAACAATCGGAAATGGCATATGCCATCCGGAGGCAGGTTTTTGTCGAGGAACAGAATGTCAGTCCGGAGGAAGAATATGACGAGTTTGAAGACATTTCCAGACACTTCTTGCTCTTCGATGACGGTCAACCCGCGGGTACTGCTCGTTGGCGCCATACCGAAAAGGGGATAAAACTCGAACGGTTCGCAGTATTACCCGAATTCAGGAATCGAGGAGCAGGTTCGCTCCTGGTGAAGTCAGTACTGGATGAAGTCAAAGAACAGGGGAAGACGATTTACCTGCATGCACAGGTTGCTGCAATGAAACTCTATGAAAGGGCTGGTTTTAAATCGACCGGCCCTCTTTTTTTCGAAGCCGGAATCCCCCATTACAAAATGGTTTTGGAGCAGCCGGGGGAATGTTGAACCTTTACCCGATTCCTGTTTCTGTTTGTGACTTTAGTGAATCCCGGGTATGAAGGTCGATTCCGGGTACAAAGAAGTCTGGCGAATAGCATGGCCCATCATGCTCAGCAGCCTGGGCAACACGGTGATCAATTTCACCGATGTGGTGTTCGTGTCCAGAATCGGTGAGGTCCAGCTGGCGGCATCTGCGCTCGGCGGGGTCTTTTATTTTTTGTTGGTGATGATTGGAGTGGCCTTCGGAACAGGATGTCAGATCCTGGTTGCCAGGAGGGAAGGAGAGGGGAGTCCGAAAGATGCGGGACTTGTTTTTGATCATGCATTCCTGATCCTTGTCGCCCTGGGTTTACTCATGGCGTTTTTCATGCTTACGGGTATGCCTTTCCTTATCGACAGGCTTATTCAAGACAAGCAGGTCAGCTTAAATGCGTTGCAATACCTTTCAGGACGTAGCTGGGGGATTTTGCCCATGATGATTTTGGTGCTGGTCCGAAGTTTCTATACCGGTATCGCCAGTACGAGGATCATCACGGCCACCACGGCATTGATGATGGTGATGAATGTCGGGCTGAATTACTTGTTCGTTTTTGGTGGACTCGGCATCGCACCCATGGGAATCTATGGTAGTGGACTGGCCTCCGCAATTTCTGAAGCTGCTGCGGCATTGCTCGGATTGGGGTACATGCTGAACGGGAAAACCCGTTTGACTTACGGGTTATTCACGTTTCGGGTGAAGTCGGCTGCTGTATATCTGCAACTTTTCCGGTTGTCATTGCCTGTCGTCTTTCAGCATTTCCTGTCCATGGGCGCGTGGTTTTTGTTTTTTGTTTTCATTGAGAAGCTTGGTTCACGTGAGTTGGCCATTTCAAACGTGGTTCGTGCTGTTTATATGATTCTGATGACACCGGTCTGGGGATTTTCGCAGGCCGCGAATACCATGGTTTCTAATATCATTGGTCAGGGGCGTGCCAGTGAGGTCCTCAGCTTGACTGCCCGTATTGCCAAGATGGCGTTCTTCTTCTGCCTTTTATCGATTTCGGTGAGCCTCCTCTTCTCAGATTATTTCCTGGGATTGTGTACCCCGGATGCCCTGCTAGCCGCCGAGGCCCTGGGTAGTTTCCGGGTAGTGTGCTTGTCTACAGCATTTTTCGGTCCGGCAATGGTTGTGCTGATGGCTGTTTCGGGGACCGGAATGACCTCGGCTGCCATGCGCATTGAAATAGTGAGTCTCGTCGTTTACATGGTACATGTCGTGCTGACTGTTTCATCGAATGCTTCGCTGGAGCTGGTGTGGATGGCAGAAACCATCTATTGGTTGTGCATGGGAGTTTTCGGAACAATTTACCTTCGTAGCTTGAAGTGGGCAGGCAAGCAACTATGATCACACCTGAGAATTCCGCGTTGCGAATTGTATTTCTGGGCACACCTGCTTTCG
>JBJOER010000234.1:0-4581 GCA_046049215.1 Bacteroidota bacterium
CGAGACCGGAAGCACCGCTCTCGGAATCGGTCTGTATCACCGACTGGGCGACGCGGTGATCCCGTCGGTCATCCTTTACCGTGGGAAATTCTCTTACGGATTCTCCTACGACATCAACACCTCCAGCCTGAAAAGTGCGAGTAAGGCCAGAGGCGGACCGGAAATCAGCATCCTATACACGGCAAGAAGGATCAAAGCCAATCCCCAGCCAAGGACCATCTGCCCCGTTTACTGATATGCATATTCATCGCTTCGTCCTGCTTTTCACGATCCTGTTCGCCACCGGATCGGTCCTTGCACAGTCCAAACAAGGCTACATCAAAGCGGGCAACACCTGCCTGGAAGAGGGCGATGCGTTCTGTGCTGTCGCGTACTTCAGTTCGGCCCTGGACTACGGAGAGGACGCATCGGTGCATTTGCTTCTGGCCAGGGGAAACATGATGCTTCACGACTACCGCGAAGCCCAGGTCCACGCGCAACAGGTGATCACACTTCAATCAACGGGACCTGTCGCTACCGAGGCCACACTTATCGCCGCTGATTGCGCCAGGAGACTGGGCCAGTTTGAAAAAGCCGGCTACCTCATCGAACAGACGATGGCGGCCGACTCCGCTTCGGTTGTCATCCTGAGTCCCTTCAAATCAGCAATTGAAAAAGCGGAGCTCCACAGCCGTGATACCTTGCCATTGCGGGTCACACCTCTGCCGGGCGATGTAAACAGTCCCCAATCGGATTTCGCACCGGTCCTTCTAGGCGACAGCGTCCTTTACTACTCCTCACTGCGTTACACCGCCCCCGGCAGCAAACCCGAAAGCTCCACCTCGCGCATCACCCGCTTCAGCCTGAGCGGCAGTGCAGGAAAATCGAGCCCCTTGCCCGCTTCCATCAACCAGGCGTCGTTCAACAACGCTAATGCATCGGTGAGTCCCGACGGAAAATGGATGGTATTCACCCGTTGCCTGAAGGACGACAACAACCGCCTGCAATGCAACCTGTATGCATCGAACAACCGGAACGGCAAATGGACAGATGCAATCCGACTTCCCGCGACCATCAACGCAAACGGGAGCACAACAACACAACCCTGCATCGTGACCGGCGGTGCTGAAGGATACAGGTTATTCTTCTGCAGCGACCGCCCGGGTGGATCCGGGGGAATGGACATCTGGACCTGCAACTTCAACGGAGATAAATTCTCGGACCTGAAAAACGCCGGAACACATGTGAACGGTCCTACCGATGAATTCAGTCCTTTCCTCGACCTCCTGACGGACACCCTGTATTTCAGCAGCGAGCGACCTGAGGGATTGGGCGGACTCGACCTTTATGCCATACCGTGGCCTGCCCGGGATTCTCCGGCGAAGTCACTCTCCCCTCCCCTCAACAGCGGTTACAACGACCTGTACCTGACCCGCGGTTACGGAACCACCGGAAGGCAACTCCTGGTGAGCAACCGTCCCCCGGCGAAATCGCTCCAGGGCAGCGCCTGCTGTTACGACATCTTTTCGGTGGAACGTATCGAGAGTTCAAAACAGGACTCCGCTGCATGGGCCGCCAATGCCAGAAACGCCTTCAATTCACCGGAAGCCTTCGGACGCCTCAGTATGGATGACAAGCTCAAAACCATCAACAGTGCTTTCCCCATCCGGCTCTACTTCGACAACGACTATCCCGACCCGCGTAGCCGTAAACAAAGCACATCGGCGCAGGTGGATGTGCTGGCCCGGGACTACATGGCCCGGGAAGAGGCCTACCTCGGCCGGCAGGAAAACGAAAAAGAGGCCGAAGCCATCCGTACTTTTTTCCTCGATTCGGTAGGCGGATACCTCGACCGGCTCGATCGGTTCTCACGCCAACTGGTCCAGGTTCTGGAATCGGACACCGGCAGAATCCTGATCAGAATCACGGGCACTGCAAGTCCTTTGGCGGAAACGCGGTATAACCTAATTTTGTCAGAGAGACGGATCAACAGTCTCCTGAACTACTGGAGGGCCTGGGGCGAGGGTCAATTGCAAACACACCTCGACTCCGGCCGCCTGCAAATCGACTTCGACCCCAGCGGCGAATCCCGGTCTGCCGGAAATGTCAGCGACGATTCTGCGGACGTATCCAAATCGGTATTCAGTTTAGGAGCCTGCCTTGAACGCAGGATAGAAGTGATCCGGATCGAAAAACTACCATGAACGCCAGTCGACGATATTTCCTTTTCATACTCCTTTCCTTAATCTCGACCGTTGTCTTTTCTCAGAATCTGGTTAAAAATCCGAGTTTCGAATTGAATACCGGATCACCGACGGGTGCCGGACAATACAATCTTATACTAGACTGGGGCGTACCATCGGGCTCCACGGCAACTCCCGATTATTATATCAGAAACCAATCATCTGTTGGTCCGGGATCTTGTGATGATGTGAACATACCTGGCAATACAATCGGATTTTGTGAGGAGAACACCGGATCAAACCACTACTGTGGACTACATTTTGACCTCAATACAGGAGACCGGGAGTACATAACCTCCAAATTGAAGGCGCCCTTGATCCCCGGAGAACCGTACTATGTTGAATTCTATGTTCAGGGAGCAGACAGTGCAAGATATCAGTGCAATCGACTAGGGGCTTTGCTTACGACACAACTTCCGAACCAATCGGGGAACGGTTTGATTTCCCTATTTCCACAGATTGAACGAACTACTGTAGTAATCGACACCCTGAACTGGGTCTCCATCTCCCAAGTATTTCAATCCCCCTCAGGTGGCGAAGAATACATCACAATTGGATTATTCAGGCCCAACAATTCCACACTTTTCCAACGTATCGACCGAGGAACCCGAAACAGCGGGTGCAATGACGTTGATGACGGCGCTTACTATTTCATCGACAATGTCACCGTGCGCCCTGTGACTCCCCGTGTCAACATCGAAGGCGACATCATCCTTTGTCCCGGACAGACTACTGTGCTTACCGCCGACTGCAATCTCCCGTATTGGTGGTCATCCAGTGCAGCGCCTCTGGATACACTGAGCCTCGACTCCAGCATCACGGTCACGCCTAATGGTCCCATCACTTATTACCTGAACACCGAAACCATCACCGAATCGGTTGACATCACCTTTGTGAACCCACCTGTGGTCAACCTCATTCCAGATACTTTACTCTGCGAAACGGACTCCATACTTCTGGACGGGACTGCCCCTGACGGCATCCAGTACTACTGGTCAAACGGCGAGAGCACTCCGACCATTTACGCCCGCGACACCGGGATTTATGTGGTCACCGTGGACAATACCGGCTGCAGCACCACCGATACCGTTACCATTCCTGGCTACCTCGACAATCCGCCTGTTCCCTGGGGCGACGACTCCCTCTATTGCTTCTTCTACTACGACACCCTGCGGCTGGATGCCGGTGAGGGCAGCTTCCATTCCTGGTTCCTCAACGGCTTACCGGACGGGAACGGCAGGGAATACACCATCACACAACCCGGCCTGCTCAGTGTGACCGTTGTCCGTCCAAACGGATGCATCCGAAGCCGGGCCATGGAAGTGGCCGAGAGCTGCGACCCCGTCATTTTCGTCCCCAACGCCTTCACTCCCGACGACGACGGCATCAACGATTACTTCAAACCCTTCGTCAACAATGTACTTACGTACAACTTCCGCATTTACAACAGCCGCGGCCAGGAGATCTTCTATTCTGAAGACTCCGAACTCGGATGGGACGGCACGTACAAAGGGGTGGAAGCTCCAATCGGTGTATATGCCTGGCGCATCAATTTCATGGGACTCGACGAGGAAGGCATCAAGGTGAAGAAGAAAGTACTTGGCAACGTAACTCTCCTGCGCTGACCATCGAAGCGTTAACTACCGGATGCCATCCATGAACCCAGGACAAGAACACTACCCACCCCCTACCCTGCAGTCCGGCTTACGCATCCTGATGGTGGACGACAACCGGGTCAACCTTTTCTTGGGCAAGCGGATCCTCAACAACCTCGGCTTCACGCTGGTCACTTTATCCGACAACCCTTCCGAAGCCCTTCGGCTTGCAGAAGAACAGCTATTCGAGGTAGTGCTCACTGATGTGGAGATGCCCGGCATGAACGGGTACGAGCTCAGCCGGATGCTCAGGCAGCAGGAATCCGGCGTACTTCGAAGGACCATCATCGCCATCACTGCCAATGCCTCGGGAGAAGACCGCGAGCAGGCTCGGGAAGCCGGTATCGACGCCTACCTGACCAAGCCCTATAGCCCGCAGGAACTGGCTGAACTTCTTACCGAGTTTCATCCCGGCTCTCCGAAATCGGAGACCATTGATCCTGCTTTGTTGCCCGAAGGCGGGTTGGAACAGGTGTACGCCGTGTTCAACCACAACATGGCCGATGTGCGGATCTTCCTGCAGATGCTGAGCCGGCACATCCCCGAACTGCTGGATGAAATCGAATGTTCGCTCGGTGAACCCACCGATCCGGACAAAGCTTACCAGGCCGCGCACAAACTCAAATCGCCCGTAAAATTACTGGCCGCACCCGCTTTTGCATCTGCCTTCAGCAGCTTCACTGAATCGCTCCGTACGGCAGACG
>JBJOER010000235.1:0-3625 GCA_046049215.1 Bacteroidota bacterium
CCGGGAGAAAGGACAATGCGATCAAAACGCGCCACATCCTGCAATGCAATTTCATCATTCCGGTAAACTGCCACCTCCTCCCTCATCAACTCCTGGAGGTAATGGACGAGATTGTAGGTGAATGAATCGTAATTATCGATCAGTAGGAGCATCTTCAGATACAAAGGTATGCTCCTGAATCAAGCCGATGCCCTGTGCTATGCACTTGACTAACTTCGTTCCCACAAATCAATCCCATCCATGAGCGCCAAGACCATCATCCAAACCCCTGAAGCACCGACTCCTATCGGACCGTATTCCCAAGCTGTTCGTGCAGGCGACTTCCTGTTTTGTTCCGGACAGATCGCCATCGATCCGGGCACGGGACAGCTCGTGCAGGACGACATCGAAAAAGAAACGCACCGGGTAATGCAAAATATTGCCGCATTGCTCGGAGCTGCAGGAACAGACTTCAGCAAGATCGTCAAGACCAGCATTTTCCTCAAAGACATGAACGACTTTGCGAAAGTCAATGGCGTTTATGGCAGCTATTTCAGTGGAGATTTCCCAGCCCGTGAAACTGTTCAAGTATCGGTTCTTCCCCGCAACGTGAATGTGGAGATCTCTGTGACGGCTTTTTTGGGATAGGATCGGTTGTCTGTTGTCTGTTGTCTGTTGTCTGTTGTCCGTTGTCCGTTGTCCGTTGTCCGTTGTCCGTTGTCTGTTGTCCGTTGTACGTTGTAGGTTGTTATATAAAATAATAATTCAAACATTTTAATTTAATCGGTTCGAGGCGATTTTCATTTCACCAGTCGGATCCTGTCCAGTGCCTGAACAGTTCCTTTTGTTTGGTGCCGGCATTGAGGTCTTTGGCAATTCTTACCGAATCGAACCACCGGCCATTCAGGGGCTCAAGCACAAGTTGTTTCTCTTTTTTCATGGAGAATATCGTTAGGCGGCAAGAACCCTCTTCCTTCCCCACCCTGTCGGTGAGATTATTTTCGACTTTCCACCCGTTGCAGGCGACAATTTCATCGTCCTTGGCCAAACCGGCAATGGCAGCGGGAGAGTTTGGCAAAACAGTGGTCACTTTGCACACATTGCCCTCGTTGATCGTCCTGAAACCGAAGCGGCGTTCGTGAAGCAGACGTGCAGGTTGATACTCGATGCGGCAACCGACCCCGAAAAGGATTTCCTGCAAGAGGTCTTCGTAACTGTTGCGGACATGAATGGCCTCGTCGAAAATGCGCAAGACCCCCTCGTCCGAATACCTGACAGCCAGGCGTCGGAGATCCTCCTCGCTGTAGCCCCGATCGAGTGTCTCGTGGTATAACGCGCGGAAAAGATCGTCCAGGGAATGCTTGCCGGAGGAAGCCCTTCGGATGTAAAGGTCGAGCATCAGGGCTACCAGACAGCCTTCATCGTAAATGGAAGTCTTTCGGCCGGGAACTCCAGGCACATAGCCGTCCAGCCAGGTGTCCCAGCTGCTTTCGGCTACGCTGCTATGAAAGCGTCCTGGATTATCCACATGACGTTGTAAACGGGTTTCAATCTCCGCAAAAAAGGCCATCGGACTGAAAAACCCGCTGCGCAGTAAAAAATGATCGCCGTAATAGGTGGTGAATCCCTCGTATACCCAACCCAGGCGACTGTGGTTTTCCCGGGTGTAATCGTAATCACGAAAATCGGCGGGACGAAGTGTTTTCACGTTCCACACATGGAACAATTCGTGCGAGGCGACACCCAGTAATTCGCTATAAAGCGATGCCTGCATCAGCTGGTAGCCGGGACCAAGTGCCAACACCGTACTGGTTTTGTGCTCGACTCCGTGGTAAAAGCGATACGGGAGCAGCAACACAAGAAAGTGGAATTCAGGAACCGGAAAACCATCCATCACCTCGAGTTGTTTTTTCGTAAAACCACTGAAATCCTTCAGAATACGTTCCCAATCGGGCCGTGCATCACCGTGAATCCAGATATGAAATTGGTAGTCATTGACTGAATAGCTCTTGTGGTGAAGTGATTTTGAAGCAAAGAACGGGCTATCGAGCAGCTCATCGACATCGGCTGCTTGTAGAATGCCATGGCTTGACCTGGGCAGTGCGCAAGCCACTTGCCAATCGGGTGGGATGCGAAGCTCAACGGCACCGGCCTCATCCATCGCCTGGGGGTCGAAAACAAAACAATGCACGGGATTCACATACATCAGCTCCTCGTCGAGCCAGCATGCACCGGCGTCGGGTTGGGCCGCATGGTATTCGTACTCCAGGGTGATTTCGCCGGACATTACCTCTTCAATCCTCCAGCGGTCGCGCGTGACTTTTTGAATGACCAGTGATTGCCCTTCGGAAGTAAAGGCCTTCATCCCCCGGAGATTCTTGGCAAAATGCCCCAACTCATAGCGACCCGGCCTCCAGGAGGACAACTGAAACTCGACCGGACCGGGATTCCGGATTTCCTTGCGGGCCTGAATATGAATAAACCGGGAGGACGGATGGGGAGCGCTGAGTGTATAATGCATGGGGCAAAAATAGGGCCTTTGACGGGTCATGGTTTGTCCGGACACAAAAGCCCCTTGAGCGAAAATCGCCTACCTTCGTGCCCGCATTCAAAGACCTTTATTCCATGCAATACGACCTGATCGTGATCGGCAGCGGACCCGGTGGATACGTAGCCGCCATCCGCGCTTCCCAACTCGGACTCAAGACCGCTGTCGTCGAAAAAGAATCCCTCGGCGGAGTCTGCCTCAACTGGGGTTGCATCCCCACCAAAGCACTTTTGAAAAGCGCTCAGGTGTTTGAATACCTTAAACATGCGGCCGATTACGGAATTATTGTGAACGAGGCGAAGCACGATTTCGGCGCCGTCATCAAGCGCAGCCGCGATGTGGCCGACGGCATGAGCAAGGGAATCCAGTTCCTGTTCAAGAAGAACAAGATCGATGTACTCAACGGAAGCGGCAGACTCAAGCCGGGCAAGAAGGTGGAAGTGACCGCGGCCGACGGAGCTGTATCCGTTTACGAAGCCAAACACATCATTTTAGCCACGGGTGCCCGCAGCCGTGAGTTGCCGAACCTCAAACAGGATGGCAAGAAGGTGATCGGTTACCGCGAAGCGATGGTTTTGCCCGAGCAACCCAAATCCATGGTCATCGTCGGATCGGGAGCCATCGGTTGCGAGTTCGCTTACTTCTACAACAGCATGGGCACCAAGGTGACCCTCGTAGAGTTCATGCCCAACATCGTACCGGTTGAAGACGAAGACATCAGCAAACAGTTGGCCCGCTCATTCAAAAAGAGTGGAATTGACGTAATGACCGAATCCAGTGTCGAATCCGTTGACACGTCCGGTCCGGGCTGTACTGTGAAAATCAAGACCAAGAAGGGAGAAGAAACCGTACAGTGCGACATCGTGCTTTCGGCAGCCGGAATCAGTCCCAACCTCGAGAATATCGGCCTGGAGGAGACCGGAGTCATTACCGACAAAGGCAAGGTCATCGTCAATGATTTCTACCAGACCAACATCCCAGGCGTTTATGCCATCGGCGATATCGTGAAAGGTCCCGCACTCGCCCACGTGGCTTCCGCCGAAGGCATCTGCTGCGTAGAGAAGATCGCCGGACTCGATGTACACCCCATCAACTACG
>JBJOER010000236.1:0-3898 GCA_046049215.1 Bacteroidota bacterium
TGGACTCACCCGATATTAACAATGCCGTCGTTTTGAACAAAAAGAAAAAAGAACCAAAAAAGAAAAAGTCAACTACATTAACATCAACTTAAAAAAAGTCAACCTTTTTCCGGCAAAGACAAAAGCACAACCGACAACTGACAACCGACAACCGACAACTGACAACCGACAACCTACAACCTACAACATCTTCCCCGCCGATCCATTCCCCAAAAAAACCGACAACGCCTCCCAGCCCGGCATGCGGTCGGCGATCAGCTTTAGGATAGCTGCGAATGGGATGAAAAGGATCATGCCGCTGGCACCCCAGATGATGCCGCCGATGATGATGACAAGTAAGGTCGCCAGTGTGTTCATCTCCAGGCGCTGACCCACGGCGAAAGGGAAAATGATGTTTGCTTCCAGGTATTGTACAAAGGCGAAAAGTGCGACTACGCCCAGCGGATACCAGATGATTCCGTATGTGACCCAGGCATACGTGATGGGCAGGATGCTGGCTACGATGATGCCCACGTAAGGGATGAAGGTCATGACGGCGGTGAGGTAGCCGAAGAGGAAGGCGTAAGGGATTCCCATCAGCCAGAGTCCGACGGAATTGAGTGTGCCAACGATAAGGTAAACCAAGGCCATTCCCTTGATGAAGCGGAAATAGGTGTGCACTGAAAGGCGTATGACTTCGGATATGCGGTCGCGTGAGATTCCGGGCAACAGCAGGAACAACATCTCTACCAATCTTCTTCTGTAAAAAAGAATGAGGAAGGAATAGATCGGAATCAATACTAGGAAGGCCAGGTTCATCACCAGAGATTGCACCGTGGTGCCTACCATTCCCACCGATGACCCCAGGGAGGAGTTGAGTGTGTTGTTGACCCAGTCCCTGATCTCCACTTCGCTCCAGCCGAAATGTTCGGTGATGTACACCTGTATGCTCAAAAGCAATTCAGTGAGCTTTTCACGGATAAAGGGCCAGTCGCTGAATATGCGTTGTAGCTGGGCTCCGAATACAAGCACTACCAATGAAAGCAAGACAGTGACCAGCAGAAGAGAAATAGCAATGGCGGTGTTTCGTCCCATGCCTTTCTGTTCCAAAGCATGACATACAGGATACAGCACAATGGCGATAAAGAGCGAGAATCCGAGTGGTACGAACAAAGTGCTGCCCAGGTTAAGCAGAATGCCGGTGGCAAGTACGGAGCCGGTAAGGTAAAACCAATTGGCAAAAGAGGAAGGCTGGCTGTTATTCATGCAACGGAAAAGTTCAAAGGTACTTTATATGTAGTACCCGAACATCTGAGTTATATCACCTGGCCACAGGAGTTTTGTAGGCGATTCGCTCCCCATCGTTCAGTGTGAAAACCATGAGCAAGACTCCTTGAGGGTATTCAGGCAAAGTGTAACTGGATGTGCCTGAAGGGAAGCGCATCTGTTTCAGTAAACGTCCATCCGCAGTAAACAGGTTGAGCTCCGCCACTGCACAATTGAAAACGAAGGACTTGCCCTGTGGTTCGATGCAATCTGAGTGGTCACTATCAGAGATCCCGGTGGTACTTAGTGAGATGGATTGTACGGTGGTGTCACCGCTACACCCGTTGCCAGCGATCAACATGATCTGGTACAGTCCGTTCTGGGCATACAAGTGCTGGGGAGCAGGACCCGTTGCCGTTTGTCCATCTCCAAAATCCCATTGGAACAGGTTGCAATTGTTGCCGGTAGAGTTGAATTGCACCGACAATCCGTTGGGTTGCGCAGTGAATGCCGCCAGTGGATCAAACTCGCCGATGTTCCATGTGCTCAGGCTATCGAATACGGTGGAGTGGGCAACTTGTTGTAGATAGGAGGCAATTGCAGGAGGGAGTCCCGCGGTGAAGGATGCGCCTACCGGGCTCTGCCTAAACAGGGTGGCATAGAAGACACAGGCATTCAGATAAGACCCTTCCAGTGAAGGATGGCTGTTGTCGTTAACCCACAGATTGATGCTGGAGTCGGTGGTCCAGCTTTGCTGCCAGGCCAAGCCGCAAGGTGCCACGAGCGCAGTGTTGTCGTCGCCCATTTGCAGATAAGCATCACGCAGTTGCTGTTGCATGCCGCTGAATGTGCATACCGGTGGCCAAACCGCGCAATTGGACGCATCGCCGTACTTGCGACCCCAGGTCATGTAGAAGACCGTTTCGGTGCAGGGGTTGTTCAGCTTAATGAGGCTGTCGATTTGCCGGGCATACGGATACACTTCCACTGCTACCTGGGACGGCGGAAACGCCGGGCGCTGGCTTTGCTCCTGCAACACCACGAAATCCCAGGGTTGTGACTGGATGAGGGATAGGGTGGTGGCATCGGCGCTGTGCAGCTGGAAGGTATAGCCTCCGGGGGTGTTCGATGCAAACACAATGGTGTTGCCCAAGGAGGCCGAAAGATCGCTGATGAGTTGAGGAAGGTTGTTGGCGGCCGTGTAGCTGTTTCCAACGAAAAGGACCCGTGTTTGCGCGAACAGGCAGGGTTGGAAAAACGTTATCCAGAATACGATGGTGAGTGCGCGTGAAATCATGATTCAAAACTAAGAAAACGGCTTGTGCCCTCTATCTTTAGCCCGTGCCCGAAATGCGGTAACACCTTTTTAATCCCAACCTTTCAACCAATCCCATGGAATACAGAAGACTCGGCCACAGCGGCATCCAGATCAGCGCACTCTCCTTCGGCAGCTGGCTCACCTTCGGCAAGCAGATCGACGACAATACCAGCGAAACCCTCCTGGGTATGGCCTATGATGCGGGCATTAACTTTTTCGACAACGCGGAGATCTATGCCCGTGGGCAAAGCGAGGTGGTTATGGGCAAGGCGCTCAAGGCCCTGAACCGTACGCGCAGTTCCTACATGGTGTCGAGCAAGGTGTTTTTCGGTTTTGAAGAGAACAAGCCCAACCAGCGGGGACTCAGCCGCAAGCACATCATGGAAGGATGTGAAGCTGCCCTGAAGCGTCTTCAGGTGGAATACATCGACCTGTATTTCTGCCACCGTCCCGACAAACATACGCCCATCCTCGAAACGGTGCAGGCCATGAATACGCTTATCCAGCAGGGCAAGATCCTCTATTGGGGAACCTCCGAGTGGAGCGCACAGGAGATCCTTCAGGCCCATCTCGAAGCAGAGCGTCATCACCTCATTGGTCCGGTGATGGAACAGCCGCAGTACAACCTATTCGAGCGCAAGAAAATGGAAGACGATTACCTGCATCTGTTCCGCTACCAGGGGCTTGGCACCACCATCTGGTCGCCGCTTGCTTCCGGAGTCCTCAGCGGCAAGTACCTGGGCGAGGCCGGCGAAACCCGTTTGTCGATGCAGGGTCTTGAATGGCTGCGCGACCGCAATGTGACTCCCGAGCGTCTTGATAAAGTGAAATCGATCCAGCACATTGCGGATAGTGTGGGCGTTAGTCTGGCATCTTTCTGTATCGCGTGGTGCCTGAAGAACCCGAACGTCAGTACGGCCATCCTCGGAGCCAGCAAGCCAAGCCAGCTCGAAGAAAACCTGAAGGCGATCGATGCAGTTCGCTTACTTACCGACGAGGTGATGCACCGGGTAGATGCCGTCATGGGCAACAAGCCGGTACTGGCGGAGTATTGATTTCAATATGCGCGGGAGATCAGAATCCGTTATTTAAACGCAACGTGCGCCAAGTTGTGCAACGAACGCAGCGCGAATGCCGAGGTTGGATTTTCGTCGCGTCCGCCGCTACATGACGCTCCCGAGGCTTCGGGACGCTGAGATAAAAAACGGATTTTTAGTGATGATCCCTGGCGTTCCTCGCGCCTTCCTTGCGTTCCTTGCGGTTAAACAACGGAATCTCCCTTCAAAGCGTTAGTATACATCGTTGCGACCCTTCGTCCGATAGCTATCGGACAAG
>JBJOER010000237.1:0-8430 GCA_046049215.1 Bacteroidota bacterium
TTCTTTGCGGCCTCCAATGCATCATCTTCATGATTTTCTCCATCGGTGATGACTATGATGGCGCTGTGCTTACGCGTGGTATCGGTGAATGAATCCCGACACAAATCGATAGCGGCTCCGATGGCTGTGCCTTGCGTTGATACCACATCGGTTGAAATGGAGGAAATGAAAAGTTTAGCCGCATTATAATCCGTCGTAATGGGCAATTGAACAAATGCTTCTCCGGCAAAAACGACGATGCCGATCCGGTCACCTTCCAACCGGTCCACCAATCGGGACAAAGCCATCTTGGCGCGTTCGAGCCGGTTCGGCTTTAGGTCCTGTGCCAGCATACTATTCGACACATCGAGGGCGATGATCAGATCGGCTCCCTTTCGCTTCACCTCTTCAAGCCTGGAACCGATCAACGGCCCGCAGATTCCGGTAACGATGAAAAGGAAAGCGAAAAACAACATCCAGAACTTGATGCTCCCTCTGGAAAGCGATGTATCCGGATTCAAGCGTCGGATCAGTTCAGGATTACCCAATCGTGAAATCGCAAGCCTTTTCCATCTTCTCGCATACCAATACAAGACGATTAACACCGGTGTCAGTGTAAACAACCAAAGCAGTCCTGGGTGATCGAATTTAAACATGTGCCGACTGTCAGGGAATGGATTTCAACCAAGTGTAACGTAATATCAGTTCGAAAATAAAAAGCAAACCGGCGAGCAAGGCCCACATCAAATACTCCTCTTTGTACCGCTTGAATTCCGTGACTTCGATTTTGGACTTCTCAAGCTTATCAATTTCATCGAAGATGGCTTCCAGCTTCCTGTTATTCACCGCGCGGTAATACCGACCATCCGTTGACTCAGCAACCCGAGTCAACAACTCTTCATCAATCTGGACCTCCATGTTTTGGTATTGGATCCCGAAAATTGTTTTGACGGGATAGGGTGCAAAACCCTTCGTCCCAACGCCTACCGAATACACGCGAACGCCAAAGGTCCGGGCGATCTCGCATGCAGTCAAGGGAGGGATGGAACCGGCATTGTTCACTCCGTCGGTTATCACCACTACGACCTTACTCTTGGTGGGTGAGTCCTTTACACGACTCACTGCGGTGGCCAATCCTTCGCCAATGGCGGTACCATCCTTCAACGTGCCGGAACGGACCTCCTTCAGCATATTCTTCAATACGGAATGATCGCTGGTGACCGGACATTGCGTAAAGCTTTGTCCACTGAAAACAACGAGTCCGATCAGATCGTTTGGTCGTCCGTCGATAAACTCCAAAGCAACCTTCTTGGCGGATTCGATCCTGTTCGGGCGAAAATCCTCAGCCAACATACTGCTTGAAATGTCTAGTGCAAGGACGATTGAAATGCCTTCGGTTTTTACATCAGACGCCCTGGATGAAGACTGCGGACGAGCCATGGCCACGAATAGCAACCCGACCGCCAGAATACGCAGTATGGCCGGAAGATTGACCAAACGTTGCCTCAGTGTCGGAGGCGCATTACGAAATGCTTCAGTGGTGCTGATCCGTATTCGGGGACGGTTCCGGACCTTGACTTTCCAATGGTACCATACCATGAAAGGAACGAGCAGCAACCCCAGGAGAAATTCCGGGTGCTTGAAATGAACACCTGAAAAATCAGTCCAGAGTTCCATTCGCTACTTCTTGGGTTTCAGTATTCGGTATCTCTTTTCGGTTACCCGTAGCCGATACAAATGATGTGGCGGCGATCATGGTCCATTGACACTCGTCGGGAAGGGAGGTGTACTTGGCGAACTTCACCAGATCGGCCAGTCTTAGGATCCGCTCGAGGTTCTCCCGTTCCAGGGCGGGTAAAGTGCGAACCAGGCTATGACCGATCAAATCGTCTGTAGTCAACTCCGGAGCGTTAACCTGGTAGCGTTCAAAAATGTAAGTCCTAAGAATATCGGTCAGCCGAGTATGGTAGGCTTTTTGATCGCCCGATTGCCAGACCCTGGATTCGTCCAGAAGCCGAAGTTCCTCCAATGCACGTATATCGGGAGCGATAGCCATGGTGGTTTCCATCGGAACCTTCACGGTTTTTTTCTTCCCAAACCGACGGTACAGCCAGAACAACAAACCCGCAAGAAGCAAAATACCGGCGATCCACATGGCTATCAACCGGTAATCCCAGGGAACCGTAACATTGCCTTTGATGTCGCGAAAAGCCTGAGTGGTGTCGACCTCTACGGTAAAAACCTGTACAGCGATCGGATCGGTTTCAAACAAGATCTTTTTGCCATCCTTCAAGAGATAGCTGAATTGAACTGCAGGCAATTGAAGACCACCTGAATCAAAAGAGGTGACGACTACAGTCTGGCTGCGTAAAAACACACCATTGTCATTGGTTTCCGGAGTATCGACATCCGCTATGCGAAGAACCTCGACTCCCGAAAGTGAGTCGAGCCAAGAAGGCCAACTGATATCGAGTCCCTTGGGTTGACTCAATTGAAGGCGCAACGTTAAAGGTTCACCGATACGGATACGGTTGGTATCTGCCTCCAGTCGCGCAGCTACTTCCTGAGCAAAAACAGAAAAGCCCGAAAGCAAAAGGCCCAATACCATTGTTATGAAAACGACCCGACTCCTCATGCCCTTCGCTCTCGTTTTTTGAACAGGTTGATCAATGGACGAACGTATGGGGAATCGGTTGAAAACACAGCATGATCGACACCGCTCCTATTGAGCAAATCGGATGTGCGTTGTTGAGTCTGGTCCCACCATGTCTTATAATTTTTCCTGACCTGCGGATCGGCTGTATCCAACATCGCACTTTCCGAACGCTCAGAGTCAAAAAAACGAACCAAACCTACATCCGGCATTTCCGCCTCACGCTGGTCCATGATGCGCAAAGCAGCCAGATCGTGACGTTTTGAGACCACCTTGATCGATTCCTCATATCCGGCCGCGATGAAATCAGAGATCAAAAAAGCGATGCAGCGTTTTTTGATCATATTGTTAAAATACCTCAACGCGTTATCAATATCGGTCCCTTTACCGGTAGGTTCGGTTCTCAAAAGCTCACGGATGATACGTAGTATGTGCGTCTTTCCTTTCTTGGGCGGAATGAACAACTCGATCTTGTCCGAAAAAAGAATGACACCGGCCTTGTCGTTATTCTGGATGGCGGAGAAAGCCAGCACAGCGGAAAGCTCGGTGATCAGTTCGCGCTTGAATTGCGTGTTGGATCCAAAATCGCCTGAGGCGCTCACATCCACCAAAAGCATGACGGTCAACTCCCGCTCTTCTTCGAAGACTTTCACATACGGATGATTGAAACGTGCGGTGACATTCCAGTCAATGCTGCGCACATCATCGCCATGCATGTATTCGCGAACCTCTGAAAAGGCCATACCACGACCTTTGTAGGCCGAGTGGTATTCGCCCGAAAAAACCTGGGCGGAAAGTCCCCGGGTCTTGATCTCGATCTTGCGGACCTTCTTAAGAAGCTCGGACGATTCCATACTTTACCTTGGAATATGAATTGTCAGGGAACTTCAACAGCATTCAGCACCTCGTTGATGATGTCGTCGGCGGTCATGTTTTCTGCCTCGGCCTCGTAACTCAAACCGATCCGGTGGCGCATCACGTCGGGACAGATCGCTCTTACGTCTTCAGGAATGACATACCCTCGACGTTTGATGAAAGCATAAGCCTTGGAGGCCAAAGCCAGATTGATACTGGCACGGGGCGAACCTCCATAACTGATGAGCGACGATAGTTTCTTGAGATTGTTCTCCTTCGGAAAACGCGTTGCGAAAACGATGTCGAGGATATACTTCTCGATCTTTTCATCCATATAGACTTCCCGAACGGCCGAACGTGCTTTGACAATAGTTTCGGGGTGCAATATGGGTTTGATCTTTGGAAAATCCTGAGCGAGGTTCTGCCGGATGATCTGCCTCTCATCTTCTTTGGATGGATAACCGATAACCACTTTCAACATGAAGCGATCGAGTTGTGCTTCCGGCAGCGGATAGGTCCCCTCCTGCTCTATCGGATTCTGAGTGGCAAGCACCAGGAACGGCTCGTCCAAAGGAAAGGTTTCATCACCGATAGTCACCTGCCTCTCCTGCATGGCCTCGAGCAGGGCGCTTTGAACTTTTGCAGGCGCACGATTGATTTCGTCAGCAAGTACGAAATTCGCGAAGATGGGTCCTTTACGGACGGTGAATTGTTCCTGCTTTTGGTTGTAGATCAATGTACCGACAAGATCGGCCGGCAACAAGTCCGGAGTGAATTGCAGCCGGCTGAAGCGCGCATGGATAGCGGATGAAAGCGATTTGATGGCCAGTGTCTTTGCAAGGCCGGGTACGCCTTCCAGCAAGATATGCCCATTGGACAACATGCCGATCAGGAGGCGGTCAAGCATGTATTTCTGCCCGACGATCACCTTGCCCAGTTCCATGTTCAGCAACTCAATAAAGGCCGACTCCTGTTGTATTTTCTCGTTAATCTCACGGATGTCAATCATGGTTCGATTTCTTGGAAGTGCAAGTATAAGCCAATAAACGCGCGGAGTTGGCCGATGGGTTTCCTACTTATGGTTAAAGTAATGTTAATAAGAACAAGGCTTGAAAAAAGAGGCCTTGGCCCTTGCTCACAGCATGCGTACACGCGGATCGAGCCGCATGTAGAGAATATCCACCAAGATGTTGATGATCACAAAAAAGACGGACACCATCAGCACCGCTCCCATCACCACCGGAAAATCGTAATGCTCAAGCGCATCCACCGTTACTTTTCCAACACCCTTCCAACCGAAAATGTATTCGATGAAAACGGCGCCGGCAAGCAGAGAGCCGAACCAGCCGGAAATGGCAGTCAGTACAGGGTTCAAGGCATTCCGCAATGCATGCTTGAACAACACGACCGAACGAGACAGTCCCTTGGCTCTAGCAGTCCGGATATAATCCTGCTGCATCACTTCGAGCAGTGAAGACCTGGTCAGCTGGACGATGACGGCAAGTGGACGGATACCCAGGGTTATCGAAGGAAGTATCAGGTTCGACCAGTTCAGCCTTAATCCTTCGAATGGATCCATTTCCACCAGGCTACCCGTCATTTCCAATCCGGTGAAATCGTGCAGCACGAAGCCAAAAAGCCAAGCCATGAGTATTCCTGCAAAAAATGACGGCACCGACATTCCCATCACGCTCAGCAGCATGACCAAATGATCGTCCCAACGTCGAAACCTGACTGCAGACCAGACACCGAGCAGAATGCCGAAGACAGAGGCGATCAGCAACGAACTAACGGCCAGCACAACTGTACCGGGAAGGGCTTCAATCAAAATGGAAGAAACTAATTCACGGGATTGATAGGAACGGCGCAAATGCGGAAATTTCAGCACCAGTTCATATCGGCCCCACGAAACAAGTGTTTTCATGGCTCCGTATTTGTCCGGATCCGCGTACACCCTGGACAAAGAATCCTTGCTATTCAAGACGGACAAGGGACTCAGGTCGTTCGCGTATGCGACAAATTGTTTCCAAACCGGAAGATCACGACCCAGCTCCCTGTTGATAGTCTCGATTGAAGCCAGGTCGGCTCTTTGGCCCAGAACCATGCGTGCAGGATCTCCGGGCAGGACATTGAACAGAAAAAAAACAACGACAACAACGCCGAACACCACGGCGACACCGCTAACTAATTTCTGACCGACAAGCCGAATCAAGTGGAAAGAACGGCTTGAATCAGGGTTTGTCGTCGATGGATTTGAGCAATTCAGCGGACTTGAACTCCTTCTCGCCGGTACCCACCCAATACTTAACGGTATTGCCGTTCCATTGGTAAAAGACACCCGGGGTGGAACCATCGGGTCCGATCAGAGTCCAAAATTTCGGAATATCGAGGACCTGGTAAGGGAATTTCTTTCCTGCGAAAGTCAGAAAATCAGGAATCAGATGCGGCTCCTCTTCCATGAAGTAGATATAGACGGGAGGGAATCCGGACTTTTTGCTCAAGGCATTGAGCTCTTTCGCAGCTTCGCGACAATGGTCACAGCCGGGAGCAAAGAAGCAAACGATTTTTTTGCCTTTATCCAAATTCACTTTTTGACCGCTGAATACATTCATTTCTGAAAAGCGGGATTTTACCGGAGCGGGTCCGGGATTCACCTGTTCTGCAGGCTTAGGAATAGAATCTCCTTTCTGCGGAGAAACACTCTGACCGGCTACAGTACCTGCTGTATCACGGGAATTGGTCGGAACAATAGAATCAGCCGAGACAGCAATCGGCTCAGTCGCATCCATTTCCGGTTCGACCTCTACCGTCGACTCTGTCAATACAGGACTTTTTTCAGCTTCACAAGGAGCAAACGGGAAGGCAACGAACATAAACAATGTACCCGATAAAAGTATAATCCACAAGTTAGACCACCGATTCCGGCCCTCAGGAAGATCCTGCACGTTTTTGTAAATGAAAATCAGAAGAGCGATAGTGATCACATTTTTTATGAACGCCTCAAGCGGTGTCATGGGCAACAACTGACCGAAGCAACCACAATTGCCGCTCATCGCACCATGCTTGACCATTTCAATACCCAGGTGCACGCAGAAGGCCACCAATAGCAGAATCGTCATCGGAACAACGACTCTTTTCAAAAAGTGTGGTTGCAATATGGCGATACCGATTGAGAGCTCGAGTCCAATCAGCGCCCGTGCCATATAATGCGACATGCACCATGAACAGATGCCCAGATCCACCAATTGCTTTTCGAACGCCCACAAAGGGAACATCTTGGCTATGGCCGAAAAAACGAACAGCACAGACACCAGAACCCGGAGGATGAGAATTACGGTATTCTTTTTCATCGTGAAACAGGATTATCGTGAGATTAAGTTTATTTCTTCTCTTTTACTTCCATCAGCTTGATCAGGGCGAAAACAGCGTAATTGATGATGTCGGCATAATTGGCGTCCACCCCCTCGCTGATGAGTGTATTGCCGCGGTTGTCCTCGATCTGCTTTATCCTAAGCAGCTTCATCAGGATCAGGTCGGTCATGGAGCTCACACGCATATCGCGCCAGGCTTCACCATAATCGTGATTTTTGTCCATCATCAGGGACTTGACCCGACCCACCTGCTCCTCATAATGACGTAAGGCATCCGATGGGCTCAATTCAAGATTATCGTTCGAATGCAGTCCGATTTGGATCAGGGCCATGACCGCGTAGTTCACAATACCCACGAACTCGGATTCAATACTTTCCAAAACCTTTTGTTCTCCTTTCTCTTCAATACTACGGATCCGCTGCGCCTTGATGAAAATCTGATCGGTCAGCGAAGTAGGACGAAGGATCCTCCATGCACTACCATAATCCTTCATCTTTTTCAGGTAGATATCTTTGCAGAGGGCGATCGCCTCGTCGTATTGAAGAGATGTACGTGAAGACATAGTGCAAACTTAACCCATTCCACCTGAACAAAGCATGACGAAAACACCTGCCCATCCGGGGGAAGACCTTCGACACTCCAAATTTTCACTGAACTGCAGGGGCAGGTTGTTGGATCTCGAGATCCCGGTGGTGATGGGCATCCTGAATCTGACCCCGGACTCCTTTTATGATGGCGGAAAGACAACGGAAACCACTTCCGTACTGAAGCGCGCAGAGCTTATGCTTGATCAGGGTGCGGCCATTTTAGACCTGGGTGCCGTATCCTCAAGACCGGGAGCCGAGTCCATAGAACTCCACGAGGAAAGAAGTCGGCTTATCCCCCACCTCAAGTCCATCCGTCGGGAATTCCCGGACGCATTGATCTCCGTTGATACCTGGCGCTCGGAGATCGCCGATGAATCGGCAGATGAGGGCGCTTCCATCATCAATGACATTTCAGGTGGACAACTCGACCCTCAAATCGTTGATGTGGCGATCAGGCATGGTATGCCGTACGTGCTGATGCACATGCCCGGGACACCACAAACCATGCAGAGCCATGCCCGGTATGAAAATGTCGCCCTTGAAGTCATGCAATCCATTCAGGAACGACTTCGAGCCTACCGCCTAAAAGGCCTGCGCGACATCATGATCGACCCCGGATTCGGGTTCGGCAAGACGGTTTCAGACAACTTCCGTTTGCTTTCCGGTTTAAACATATTCAGACATCTGGAGGCACCTGTCCTGGCCGGACTCTCCAGAAAATCGATGATTCACCGTACACTTCAATGCACTCCGGAGGAGGCTCTTAACGGAACCACCGCTTTGAACATGATCGCCTTGATGAACGGTGCGTCAATCCTTCGCGTACACGATGTCCGTGAGGCACGGGAATGCATCCACTTATACCAGATGATTCAGCATTCAAAAACAGATCGATCGCTTTGAGAAGTCCCCACACGCTGTTTCCATTCCGGTCCATCTACTTTTGGATGGTCGTTTTTACTGCCTTCAGGGCACTATTTCTCT
>JBJOER010000238.1:0-3617 GCA_046049215.1 Bacteroidota bacterium
CTCTCCCGTCACCGCTTACGGCGTGTACATGGGCATGAAAGCCTCTGCCAAATTCGCCTGGGGCAACGACAGCCTGCAGGGCAAGAAGGTGATGGTGCAAGGCGTAGGACATGTTGGAGAAAACCTCGTAAAAAACCTCACCAAAGAAGGCGCTCAAGTTTACATCAGCGACATCAACCAGGAGCAGCTCGAAAAAGTATCCAAGCTTTACGGAGCGGCGGTCATCGCACCCGAGCTGGTGTACGACCTTGACCTGGACATCTACGCCCCCTGCGCCCTGGGAGCCACGCTGAACTCAGAGAACATCAGCCGTTTGCGCTGCCAGATCGTTGCCGGAGCTGCCAACAACCAGCTCGCCGATGAATCCACTCACAGCCGTATGTTGGTCGAGAAAGGCATCATCTACGCACCCGATTTCGTCATCAATGCAGGAGGACTCATCAACGTGTACTCGGAATTGATCGGCTACAACCGCCAGCGGGCTCTTTCCCAAACCGAAAACATCTATACCGTCACTCTCGATATTCTCCGGAAATCGCAGTCTGAGGGCACATTTACTCAGGCAGCTGCCATGGCCATGGCCGAACAGCGCATCAACCACATCCGAAAGGTAAAATCCACGTACTGAGGACCGGGGATTTTTTCCGCTCAGAACACTTATGCTCAGCAGAAGGCATTTACGCGTCAGGGTCATGCAGGCCTTATATGCTTATTACCAGTCGGATTCCAAAGACCTGACCCGGACCGAACAGGAACTCCTGAACGGTACGGACCGCATCTACGACCTTTACCTGGCCGAGTTGCAGTTTTTCCTTGAAATCAGCCACCAGGAAGACCTCTATTACGAAGACGCCCCCGCTTCTTTGGTCACCGGCAGAAAGCGATCGGCAAGCAGTACACTGAAGAACCTGGCCTTTATTTCCTGGCTCAAGGACGATACGGAATTCAATAAAAAGGTGAAGAGCCGCAAAATCTCGTGGCAGAACGATATCGACCCCCTCAAAAAGGTATTCACGCACCTGAGACAACAGGAGACCTACAAGGAATTCACGTCTACCGAAAATCCCACCCCGGAACAACAAAGGGCCTTTCTCAAGTGGATGTACAAGGAAATGTTCCATACCGGAGACATTCTGAAGCACCTGCTCGAAGAGAAGAACATCTACTGGGCGGAAAGCCTCGACCTGGTGGAAACCATGGTATTGAAGACGGCCGAGAACCCGAAAGCCGGGGCACAGTTCGCCTTACTGCCCCTTTTCAAGGACGAAGACGACGACATCCGGTTCATGCAAGATCTGGTTCAAAAGACCATCCGCGATGACGGTTACTTCCAGCAGCTCATTGCCGACAAGACCAAGAACTGGGACGCTGAACGCATCGCGCTGGTGGACATCATTCTCATGAAGATGGCCCTATGCGAGATACTCAACATCGAGAACATCCCGGTCAAGGTGAGCATCAACGAATACATTGACATCTCCAAGGATTACAGTACACCCAACAGCAAAGGATTCATCAACGGGGTGATTGACAAGCTGGTGATTGAACTCCGTCAGCAAGGGAAAATCCATAAAACCGGACGCGGACTCATCGAATGAACCACATGCTTACCAACTTCAAATTGCCCATCATTTTCCTCTCCTTGGCTCTGGCTTCGTGCCAGCCAGCTGAAGAAAAGGGACAGGTTTCTCCCGACATCGTCAACAACCCGGCCTCCGCTTCAGGCGCCACGGGCCAGTCGGCTACTCCGGTGATTGAATTCCCGGAGATCAGATTCGATTTCGGTACGATCAATTCAGGTGAGAAGGTCAAGCACGTCTTCCGCTTCAAAAACACCGGCGATGCCGATCTCGTCCTCTCCCAGGTAAAAGCCTCCTGCGGTTGCACTACACCCACCTACACCACCGACCCGGTCGCACCGGGTGAGGAAGGAGAGATCACCGTTGAATTCAACAGCGAAGGCATCTCCGGACAAGTGGCCAAAGACATCACCGTACTGGCCAACACTACGCCCACCACTTCGGTCCTCACCCTCAGCGGAGAGGTCATCAAAGTGAATAAGTGACCATCCAAACGACCAAAACAACCAATCATGTATACCCTTTCCATCCTACTTCAAGCCCCGGCAGGCGGTGGCGCAATGCAGCAGCTTGTGATGATCCTGATGATCGTCGTGATCTTCTACTTTTTCATGATGCGTCCTCAAATGAAAAAAGCCAAACAGGAGCGTGCTTTCAAAGACAGCATCGTCAAAGGCGACAAGATCGTCACCATCGGTGGTGTTCACGGCAAGGTCGTAGAGGTGAACGACACGACCTTCATGCTCGAGATCGCCGACAACGTCCGTGTCAAGCTGGAGAAATCGGCCGTTTCCGCAGAGGCTTCCAAGCAGTTCGCTGAAAAAAAGAAGTAAACGTAACCGGGGAAGATCCGGCAACTTGTCGTCACCCCTTCTCTTCCGGGGATGACAGTTCACGCTTTCGTATCTGTTTACGAAAAATGCTTTCCGTGAGCATTTTCCCGCTAATCGATAACTTCGCCAAAGGTGAGGCTCCTGAAGTACATTACAGATTTACCCGAGGGTCGTAAACAAGCCGTTACGTTCCTGCTGTTCGTTCTCTTTTCCGCCGGGATCTGGACCGTGAACGCCTTGAACCAAAGTCATACCGTTAAAACCAAAATCGCCGTGCGATCCGACCGGCAAATGGCCGGAGCGCGTCAACTCCCCAGCGAGATCGAGATCGAGATGACAGGCAGGGGATTCGACTTGATTCCGGTATTGTCTGCCGCCTCCTCCTTCACACTCATCGACCCGGGCAATGACTCGGTATGGAACCTGCGGCAAAGCGTAAATTCCCTGCTGATTCCGCAGGGAAAGAACATTCAACTGATTTCGGTACAACCGGGAGCCATCCACCTCGACCTTGTAAAGCGGTACACCAAACGCTTACCGATCGTCCCCCTGGTCAACATCCGGTCCGGTTCGGGCTGGATACAATCGGGTCCTGTGGGTATCTGGCCGGACAGTATCACGCTCATTTCCGACCGACGTTTTCCAGACGACGTCAAACAGATCACTACCAAGCCGGCTGAACTGAGCATCGCCAGCGGTTCGCTTTTCAGTGGCCTGGCGCTCTCCATCCCTCCCGGCATGACCACGTTGAATCAATCACGGTCGTGGATATACGTACCTGCCGAGCGCGCCACTGAGGCCCGCATCAAAGTGGAGATCAGGAGTTGCAGTCCCGGCCTGCTTTCCGTTCCCGGCACGGCCGAGGTGAGGTGCAGGGTTCCACTCAGCCGTTACGCTGAAACGACCTCCGACCACTTTATCGTCATCGCCGAACCCGACCCCTCCGACCCTGAGCTCGGACTACTCAAAATCCTTCACGCTCCGTTCTGGTGCAGCAATATCATCACACAACCCGTATCCGTACGGATGTTCCGAACCACCACTCCCGCATCATGAAAAGAGTTGGAATCACCGGGGGAATCGGAGCAGGAAAATCGATTGTCAGCAGATTATTCTCTCTGCTGGGTGTACCGGTTTACGATGCAGACAGTGCCGCAAAAAGGCTCATGGAGACACACGAGGGCTTGAGAAGGGACATCTCATC
>JBJOER010000239.1:0-14423 GCA_046049215.1 Bacteroidota bacterium
TAAACTTCCTGAAGTCTTCTTCTCAAAGCGCTGACCTGCAAGCGATTTTGATCGTCGTTCCTGTTCTTTTCCAGTTCGGTTGACATAGATGAAAACAGACCGGTGGTATAACTCCGGCCATGGCCAAAGATAAAGCATCCACTCCTGCCGGAATCGATTGAATGAGCAGACAATCTTACATGACGAAGGGCTCAGATTTCAAGCTCTTTAATGGGATCCCAGAACAGGATTTCGAAATCGATCACCCGGTCGTTTTCCACTCGAACTCCCTCCTTTTCCAACAACTCCTGCATTCGGAACGGGTCACCAAAGTGATGTTTTCCGGTCAGCAAACCGGTCCGGTTCACCACTCTTTGAGCGGGTACCGGTGGAGTAACGGAGTGAGCGGCATTCATCGCCCAGCCCACCATCCTGGCGGAGCGGGAGGAGCCAATGTAGCGCCCGATGGCTCCGTAACTCGTCACCCTTCCCGGCGGAATCAGGCGAACCACAGCCCATACATCCTCAAAAAAACGCATCTGAACGGCCCCGGGAGACCCGGATTGGAGTTCATGCCTATTCGTATCCATGGTACAATTCAAAAATAGCAAGAGCAGAACAAACGCCTGATGCAATTGAAACACCCACTGAATTCTATCACGCCCGAGGTTGACCCGGGTCATTTACTTGAAGGGATATGCTGTTGAATTTTGACACCATTAAAATATCCAACCATGAAAGCAAACATCATATTTCTATTGACCGCATTCGTGCTGTGCGGAATAGACGCCAACGCCCAATACATCTATAAGCGAGCGGTAACAGATGTCGACTCGCAATACATCTATAGGAGAGAGGCGATTCGACCATATGTCGGATTGACCATGAACTTGGGTGTTGGAGTAGAAGATATGGAAACAGGAATCATTACTCAAGACAGAGAAATTGTAAGGGTTAGCACCGGGGGTGGACTCGCCCTTGGAGTGATCGGCTTGGCTCCAGTGAGCGACTTGTGGTCTGTAAGCGGTGAGGTTAATTATCAATTCACGACCATTACACCGACTTTGAAAAATGCCAGTGGTGGATTCCATCATTTCAACTTCATTCCATCCGTGAAAAGAGCTTTTCCGGTAGGCAAGTCATCGAATTACATCTTCGTAGGTGCCGGAGCACTGTTCAGTATTGCGCCAGAGCTTGAAATCGATGCCTCTGAAATACCGGGGGGACTGGATTACGGCTTCAAATACAAAAGCTCGGCAGGAGCTGTATTGAGCGGTGAATATGCCCGCTGGATTGCCGATCAGCGAATTTGCGGGGTCTTCGGACTCCGGTATGCGTATATCAGACATGAAGCTGATAAAATGAGCCTCAACGGACAGGAATACAGTCTCAATCAGGAAGCCCATGACATCTTACCTGACGAAATGGACAAGCCTGATGGAAGCGGCATAGAATTGACCTTGTCATTGATTTTCAAAATTTAAATTGCTCGCCAACGCAGTTGAATACGCCCAACATTCAGAGGCAATGCAGTAGCTTTTGCGTGTATATTTGTCGCATTCAACTATTGTATGCAACTGAAGATCACCCTGCCCGATAACAGCGTCCGGGAGTACCCCAAAGGCATCACCGCCATGGAAGTGGCCAAATCCATTTCAGAAGGATTGGCCAGGAATGTGCTTGCCGCCAAGATCAATGGCGAAGTTCGCGACCTGAACCGCCCGATCGATGAGGATGCGCAGCTTACGCTGTTGACCTGGAACGATGCGGAAGGCAAGAGTACCATGTGGCACTCGTCGGCTCACCTGATGGCTGAAGCGCTGGAGTTCTATTATCCCGGCATCAAGTTCTGGGTCGGCCCACCTGTACAGAACGGGTTTTACTACGACGTCGATTTCGGTGGACAGGCATTCTCAGCCGATGACCTCAAGAAAATCGAGGACAAGATGACCGAATTGGCCAAACAGGCGAACCCGTTCGAGCGAAAGGAAATGCCTAAGCTGGAAGCGGTCAGTTACTTCTCTGAAAAGGGCGACCAGTACAAGCTTGACCTGCTCAGCAATCTCGAAGACGGATCGATCACCTTCTACACCCAGGGTAACTTCACCGACCTGTGCCGTGGACCGCATATTCCTCACACCGGATACATCAAGGCCATCAAGCTCACCAACGTGGCGGGAGCCTACTGGAAAAACGACTCCTCGAATCCGATGCTGACACGTATTTACGGCATCACCTTCCCCAAGAAATCCGAACTGGACGAATACCTGACCATGCTGGAGGAGGCGAGAAAACGCGACCACCGCAAAATCGGCAAGGAGATGGAGATTTTCACCTTCGACGACGATGTAGGTCCGGGCTTGCCTTTGTGGCTACCCAACGGAGGCGTGATGATCGAGGAACTGGAGCGCCTGGCCAAGAAGACCGAAGCCATGGCAGGCTACAAGCGCGTGAGGACACCCCACCTGGCCAAGGAAAGCATGTACCTCACCAGTGGACACCTGCCCTACTACGAGGACAGCATGTACCCCGCCATGGAATTCGACGGCGAGAAGTACTACCTCAAGGCGATGAATTGTCCGCATCACCACAAGATCTTCAAAGAGCTCAACCCCAGTTACCGCGACCTCCCCATCCGCCTGGCGGAATACGGAACCTGCTACCGGTATGAGCAGAGCGGAGAATTGTTCGGCCTGATGCGTGTACGTTCGTTGCAGATGAACGATGCCCACATCTACTGCACCCGGGATCAGTTCGCTCAGGAATTCAACGCGGTAAACGAGATGTACCTGAAGTACTTCAAGATCTTCGGCATCGATAAGTATGTGATGCGTTTCTCCACCCACGAACCCTCCAAGCTCGGCCAGAAATACGTCGACAATCCGGTCCTTTGGAAGGAAACCGAAGACATGGTGCGCCAGGTGCTCATCGATTCCAGTATCCCTTTCATCGAGGTACCGGATGAGGGCGCCTTCTACGGACCAAAGATCGATGTACAGGTTTGGAGTGCCATCGGCAGGGAGTTCACCCTGGCCACCAACCAGGTGGATTTCGCAGTTCCGGCCCGATTCGGACTGACTTACCGCAACGCGAAAAACGAACTCGAGACCCCGATCTGCATCCACCGGGCGCCCCTGGGCACCCATGAGCGATTCATCGGGTTCCTGATCGAGCACTACGCCGGTAACTTCCCCCTTTGGCTCGCACCCGAACAGGTAGCAGTGTTACCCATCTCCGACAAATTCAACGGGTACGCGAAAAAAGTTTTACAACTGCTGATTAATTCCGATATTCGCGGGCTCGTTGACGACCGTGACGAAAAAATCGGCAAGAAGATCCGCGACGCCGAAATGAAGAAAATACCCTTCATGCTGATCGTCGGGGAAAAAGAAGAAGCTGAAAATGCCGTTTCAGTCCGTCAGCACGGCAAAGGAGATCAGGGAAGCATGGAGGTTCAAGCCTTCTGTGACCGGGTGAACCGGGAAATCCAGGATCTCCTATCTGTTTGAAAAATAAATAGTTAAACAAAAAACAAGGAGGCAACATAGCAACGTTTCCGAATCGGCCCGGCTACCGCGGTCGCGGCCCAATCAAAAAAGAACCCGAGCACAAGATCAACGACAAGATCCGTGCTCTTCAAGTCCGACTGGTCATCGAAGGCTCTGAACCCCGGGTGATGAGCACCCAGGATGCCCAACGTCTGGCAGACCAGGCAGGACTCGATCTGGTCGAAATTGCAGCCCAGGCGGATCCGCCGGTTTGTAAAATCGTCGATTACCAAAAGTTCCTCTACGAACGCAAGAAGAAGGAGAAGGAAACCAAGGCCAAGGCGACCAAGCAGGTTCTGAAGGAGATCCGTTTCGGACCCAATACCGACGAGCACGACTTCAACTTCAAGGTGAAGCATGCCATCCACTTCCTGGAAGAGGGAGCCAAAGTGAAGGCTTACGTGCATTTCAGGGGAAGGGCTATCGCCTACAAACAACGCGGAGAGATCATTCTTCTGAAGTTCGCCCAGGCGCTGGAAGAATACGGAAAAGTGGAAATGTTGCCCAAACTCGAAGGAAACAGGATGTTTCTGCATCTGGCTCCGCTACCAAACAAGAAACCCAAACCGGCAAAGCCTGTGGAAGAGAAGGCCACTGAAAAACCCGCTAAAAGCGAGGATGCCAAGCCGGAAAACGAATAAGTAAGTAAAAATCACTGCCATGCCGAAAATGAAAACGAATTCCAGTGCCAAGAAGAGGTTCAAGGCCACCGGCACCGGAAAAATGAAGCGTAAACACGCTTTCAAGCGTCACATCCTGACCAAGAAGACCACCAAGGCCAAGCGTGCACTGACTACCAGTGGACTGGTTCATGAGTCTGACGAGTACAGGGTAAAGCGGATGCTGGCTGTCGCCTGATCATCCGTTGCCGCAACAACACCTCATTCACTAACCCGGTACTTAGCTTCCAAGATCCCGAAAAGTCGGGACGCTAACGCCAAAAAACAACAACCACATGCCACGTTCAGTCAATCACGTCGCGTCGAAGGCCAAAAGGAAAAAAATCCTAAAACTGGCCAAGGGTAATTTCGGTTCCCGCAAAAACGTATGGACAGTTGCCAAAAACACTGTCGAAAAAGGTCTGCAGTACGCCTACCGCGACCGCAAAAACAAAAAGCGCAGCTTCCGTGCACTTTGGATCCAGCGTATCAACGCCGCTGCCCGCATGCATGGCATGAGCTATTCGCAATTCATGGGTAAGATCCATGCCAACAACGTCGACCTGAACCGCAAGGTACTCGCCGATTTGGCCATGAACAACCCCGCTGCATTTGAAGCGATACTCAATTCGGTGAAGTAATTCATCGGTGCCCCTTCTCCGAAACGGAGCTTCCACCTCGGAAGCTCCGTTTTTGTTTGTGGATTGCCTGGAATTCAGACTACCTTTAATCAATGATCCGCCGGTATCCGATTCACGCATTGCTTTTGCTGGTCCTGCTGGCGGGGTGGATACTGCTTTCTTTCTATAATGTGCTGGTCGACGACGACCTGGTTTTCCTGCGGTTACTTCAGGAAAAAGGCATCGCAGAAGCGACCCGTTACCAGTACGACACCTGGAACACCCGCTGGATGTCGTTCCTTTGGTTGCACCTGTGGATAGGATCATTCACGCCAACCGGCTCTCTCATGCCCTACCATTTATTCACCCTGGCGGCACTGATTGCGGCATCCTATCGCTCTGTTCGTGCACTTCAAATCCTCAACTGGGTTCGTGAAGGCTCTGCAGCTGACACTCTATTCATGGCTACGCTGATGGCTTTTGCCATTATCATAAGCAGCTACCATATCGGCGACACCTGGTTTTGGGTAAACACGTCAACGATGTACGGTTGGAACCTCATCTTCATCTTATGGGCTTGCTCGATCGTATCGAAGCCTTTCCCAAGCCCCCTGTTGAGTTCATCGTGTTTAGCGTTATGCGGCCTTTACACGGGTGGTTCAGCTGAGCCGGCAGTCGCTTGCTTGCTTTTCATTCTGCCCGTCCTATTGCTTATCAATGAGATTTCCGACGATAAACGAAAGCATGTACTAACCTTCTTGATTCCGATGTGCATCTCTTTTCTGATCGCTTTCATTGGAAAAGGACATGTGAAGCGAGAGGAGGCATTGCCTGATGCAGATTTTCTGAAGTGGGCCGGGCTAAGCTTGTGGTATTCGGTTCGAATAGTATTGGTTGAGAGTCCTGTCCGCCTGCTTATTGTCATGGCCCTGCTTTGGCCGCTGCGGAGTCCTACGATGGAACCCGTTAAACTCCCAGAACATGCTTTCCGGTGTTCCATACTCTTTTGCATCACAACGATAGTCATCCATGCGGGCTTGATCGTCGCCATCATGGGCGATTACGGTCCGCCCAGAGCATTGAGTTTTATTGGATTGGCTGCTGTGATATGCCTACTCCTGCTTTTACATTCTTTTGATCTGAAAAGGTTTGCCCGAAGCGGAAAAGTCCTTGCCATTGCGGCTTTGCTGATCGCCAGCCAAGTCATATTTCATCAATTCAAGGTTTTAAGCATATACCAAAAACATGTAAAGGATATCGTTAGTGGAAAAATCGAATTCAGGGCAGAGGACGTTCCGGATTCCGGACTTCTTCACCGGATCACATTTACCGAGTGAAATTCAACATGACCTCCGGAAACACCCTTTGCATTTGAATTCCCGAAGTAAAGAAAGAACACTCCAATAACCGGTAACGATGAAATGTTCCGATCCCAATCAATACACATGAAATGATTATTGACAATCGGCTCAGCATGAACAAAGCGTCCTTAATTTTGATGCAGCGTATGTCCGTTCGCCATAACTCATTTCGATCACTCCTTTACTTAGCGTTTTTCGTATTCGCCCCATCGGTGTGTGCTTCGCAAACAGCCCAGATCACTATGTACGGAGAAGACGAGGGATTGAACAGGATGTCCATCAATGATATTACACGAGGACCTCTAGGGAAAGTATGGATGGCGACAGAAAAAGGACTTGTCCTTTTCGATGGCTCCAATTTTATCGAATTCAACCCCGAACAAGGCTTATTGAGTAATCCGGATGTCATCAAGATCCATCAAAACGCCGACGTACTTTACATAGTATACAGGGACAGCGGGTTGATCCGATTCGAAACGAAGAATTACAGTTCATCCCTTATCACGAGGCTACCTGTTTCAGACGTCGCCACTGCCGGAGACAGCCTTTTATTCTACACGACAAAACAAGGGGAGCTGGTGGTCATGAGATCCGGAAAAGAGATCAAGAGAAGGGTTTTCAGGAACCACGGGGAATCGTTGATCCGGTTGCATGGAAATAAACTCTTCGCCAATTACCTGAGACGGGGAATGTACATCATCGATCCGGGAACATTGAACATCGAAAGAAGACTACCTTTTGTCTCAATTGGCGGTTTCGAGTGTTTTGAATCCATTAACGACACATTGTTTTATATCGCCAATGACAGACTTTTTTTAATAAGCATTGGAAGAACTCCAGCCGGGTTGATCGCACCATACCAAACCCCGATCCAGGATGTAACCAGTTTTAAAGCCCACAATTCAACAAAACGGTTCTTTATTGAAAGGAGGAAAAACCTTTATTATTCGAACCAGACCGGGATCCATGCGGTTCCAGTCACCTCAATCAAGAACATCGAATTGAAAAACCTTTTATGCATCGATGGCAACAACCTTTTCGTCGGGACCAACCAGGGACTACTGAAGATCAACCTTAAACCGGCCACCATACGGTACATAGACGATAACTCATTCGCCAATCAGGACCGGTTAAGGATACGTAGAAAAATCCTGGAATCCCCATCCGGGAAATTAATCCTGACCGGTCACCCTTACAGCTATCTGGCCGACAACGATTCATCTTTCACACTCATTTCCGACACCACCATGTCGGTATTCGATGCGACTTTGATCGGCAACCACGTTTTTGTTGCAACAGAGGACAACGGGCTCAAGCGAATTGACCTGCGTGACAAGAAAACCGAAGACATCCCACTTGAGAACGGTAAAAAAAACGGGAACTATACCGCTATCGATGCGGACCTGACAACCGGCGATATCTATATAGGAGGCATCGGAACGCTTATCCGATATAACCTGAAATCGCAAAAAAAACAATTTTTCAACTTGCCCGACCGGAGTGCCCGGATCAGGTACATCTTCCGGGACACCCTTTTTGATCGTCTATGGCTGGGTACGGAAAAAGGACTTTACTACACCGGGAGCGATCCAAATACCCTTTCCCTCTTTCCGGTCTTCAACCAGCTAAGTGGAAGAATCATCGGTGAGTTGCGGCATCGAAAAGGATCGAACGAGTTGTGGGTCGGACATGAAAACGGGGTTGAAGTTGTCGATTTGAAAACCCTTCAGATCATTCACAGGGTCCCGCCAGAGAATTTCTACAATACCCGTGTAACGGGTATACTTGAGGACAGCAAAGGGAGAATGTGGTTCAGTACTTACTACGGATTAGTAGGATACGACCCCACCAACGGTGACTTTATCCGGTTGAACAAAAAGAACAGGCTGATCAATCTTGAATTCAATTACAAATCCTGCTTCGTGCGAAAAAACGGAGAATTGGTTTTCGGAGGATTGAACGGATACGACATCATTCAGCCTGAGAACTTCATCTTCAACAGGACTGAAAAAACAGGAACCATCACCGGAGTCCAAGTTTTCTCTGAAGAGGATACCACCATGCAGATGCTGAATACGGATAATCAAAAACGTATCGTTTTCAATACCGATAAAGAACACTTGAGGATATACCTCAGTTCGAAAAATCTGGTCAAAGCCGATCAATACAACTACCAATTCAAACTGGATGATGGAGCGTGGACCAACACCAACAGGCAATCACACATCAAGATCATCAAGCTCGATCCAGGCACTTACAACCTTCAGATGAGGGCATTCAACGAATACGGCGTGCCGATAGAATTCGACAATGTCACATTGATCGCTGAACAGTCATTCCTCAAATCACGTTACTTTCTCGGTTTTCTCACCCTCCTTTCATTTGCATCCATGTTCTCGGTTCTGGCCGTCTTCAGGAGCTCCAGAAAAAAAGAGCGGGAATTGAAGGAATCCATCGCCATGGACCTTCACGATGAGGTAGGCACGATCTTGACCCGGACCTTGTACATCCAAAACCAAACGAAACCGGATGACCCTTTGCGTACTGCCATTCCGAAATACCTGAACGAAGCTCTTTTCAGCCTGCGCGTTTACATCCAGACCATGCACAAAGAGTCGATCAGTATCCGAGGATTGAGGGATGAAATTCAAGAAACCATGACAGCAACGTTCGCATCGACGAACATCAAGCTTGAATTTCAATGCAATTGCAAGGAAGAGATCAAACTGGACTCCAAGCTGTACCGCGACATCAAGCTTTGCATTTACGAATTGGCCAACAATATCCTCAAACATTCAAACGCGACGTTTTGCAAGCTTGAACTCTCTTTAGCTTCTTCGCTCCTATCCATTAAAATCGAAGACGATGGGAACTTGATTGATTTGGAAAATCTCGAAAACAAAGGCAACGGCATCAACAACCTTAGGAAACGTGTTGAACGCAATGCCGGCAAGATAGCATTTGAAATCCCAAAGGCTGGAAAAGGCCTGATAACCACCATTTCTTTTAAACTCGACTAATGAGCAACCTACATTACGAAGTGATCATTCTGGAAGACGACCTGGTCTTGGCAAGCATCCTCAAGGAGCGTGTAAACGGCATTGAAGGCTTCCATTGCGAACATGTATTTTCCAATCCGGTCGACTTTCTGTCCGTGAAGATCCCTGTTGACATCATCCTGCTGGATGTGGTCATGCCCAAGTTGAACGGACTCGAAGCCATTGAACCAATCATTGAAAAGTACCCGGAAGTATCCATCATCATGAATACGATCAAGGATGATCCGGATACCATTTTCGAAGCCTTGAAAAAAGGAGCCATGGGCTACTTGGACAAACAGAGTTACAATGTGAACTTCGAAGAAGTCCTTCAAAGTGTGGCTCGTGGTGGAGCCTTCATGACTCCCAAGATTGCGCGAATCGTTTTCGATAGTTTCCAGAAACCAAAAAACGTATTCGAAAGCTTATCGAAGAGGCAATTGGATGTAACGAATGGAATCCTGGAGGGACTCAGCTACAAGGAGATCGCCGACAAATACGACATCTCAGTAGATACGGTCAGAATGAACATCCGCATGATCTACCGGAAGCTGAAAATCAACAGCAAGGGACAATTGTTCCACCTGGCCCAAAAACGCTGAAGCATGGTCAAGGGGTTGGTGAACCGATCCTTTGCAGCGCCCTTTGAGCGTTGGCATATCCGGGATTCAGTTCAAGTGCTTTCCGGTAGTCATTGCTTGCTGCAGCGATGTCTCCTTTGGCCTCATAGGATAATCCCCGATTGAACCAGGCTTCAGGCCATTTCGGATCGGCCTGAATGGCATCATTGAAATGACGAATGGCCTGGTCATACACCTGCAGGTATTGATAATGGATGAAACCCAAAGCGAAGTGCGCCTGAGCAGCCTTGGGATTGAAGGTGATGGCTGAAGTATAATCGCGTATGGCACTATTGTAATCGCGACGGTTCTCCTGGAACCAAAGACCGCGCCCGTACAAGGCATCGGTGCTTTGTGGCTCTATCCGCAATGCCGCGTCGTAGTATTGTTCAGCAACCGGCTGGTTCCGGGCATGATAGATCATGGCCAGCTGCAGGTTGGCATTGTAGTGTTTCGGATCCTGTTCGATGCAGGTCTGAAAGCTGGAGATCGCTCTGGTGGTATCCCCCATGTCGCGAAAACACATCCCCTTCATGAAGTAGGCTTTGGGATTGGTGATCTCGAGCCTGAGCACAGCATCGAGGTTGACAATGGCCTCCTTGTATTGTTGTGCTATAAAGTACAACTCCGCCAGTTTTTCATAAGCCAGCTTATTCTCCGGGTCGATACTCAGGCATTTTTCGAGTGCCGCTTTGGATCTGCCAGGCTTTGTGGCTGCCAGGTGGACATCCGAAAGGGTGAGGAAGTAATCCGCGTTGGTGGTATCACGGTTGATCACCTTCTCCATGTCCAACAACGCGTTGGCCACATCGCCTCTCGACATGTGAAGTTTGGCCCGGTCGTGAAGCAAGGCGGTATTCTCCGGATCATCCTTGATGCGAAGCGAAATCTCCTGGATCTTCTTGCCCACGGCTGTCGTGTCTCTGGGATCGTAGACCTGCTTATCTGCACCTTTCGGATCACCGCATCCGGCGAGCAAAATAAAACAGAAAGCAAACAACTTTCCGATGTACAGTATATTTCGATTTGAGGGATGAACCATTGACACGAACATGCAGATAATTGGCGTTAAAAATAGGCAATCTTGCTCTGGGATGAGCAGTCTGGAACAGATGGGTGAATTCCTGCATTTCGATTGTCGAATACTTGATGGGATACCAATCTTGTTAAATTCGCACCATCAATCTTTGAATAGCATGAAAAGACCCATACTCCTCCTGTTTTTTACTGTCTTGACCGCAAAAGCCTACCCGCAAACCGGCTGCAACTGGCAAACCCTCCAACAGGATGGATTTGAGTATACTACTCCTATACCTGACCTGCTACCCGGGGTGGCTGTTCACTCCAACCCCATGCCTACGGGTTTTGCCAGCGGTTATGTGGCTTATGCCGGTACGTATTCCATGTATCTGAACTTCATCAATTGCAACGGTGGCTTGGGAACTTGCGCCGGAGCCAAGGTCTATGAACGGACATACACGGTTTGTCCGGGCATGCCTGTTCGCGTTCGTGCCTGGATGACCACCATGTTCAGCGGAGCCGGTTATTCTCAATGTGACATGAAATTGGTTATTCGTGATGCCAACGGCGTTATGCTGGATTCCGTTCCATCTTTGCTCGTCCCCTTCCGCACCACCGGTGGCTGGATCGAATACATATCGGGAACGGTAACTTCAACCACACCAACCATCATTTTTCAAATGTTCACGAATGTGGACGGAGGACAGGGCAACGACCTGACCGTGGACGAACTCCGCATGCAGGGATGCACTCGCACGGGATCCCAACAGGCCGTACCCATATGCTCTAACGGAACATCTTATGATCTGTATAGTTTCCTACCATCGAATTCCGTCAACAACGGATCGTGGAGCGGTCCATCTGTACTTGCCGGCGGCTATTTGGGCACCTTCCAGGTCGGATCGAATGCCACAGGAAACTACACGTACCTCAGCGCACCCTACAGCAGCAATGCAGGATGTCCTTCCAGAACAGATACTGTATTCGCATTGCCAAGCACCGCACCGGCGATAAACCTGCCAAACGACACGGCTTTGTGCCTCGGACAAAGCTTGCCTTTGAGTGCAGGTGGTGGAGCCTTCACCTACCTCTGGAGCACCGGTTCGACCTTCAGCGGTATTACCGCATCCAATCCCGGAACCACTCCCACCACGACAACCTACTCTGTTACCGTTACGAACCAGGCCGGCTGCTCTTCCCGCGACAGCATCACCATCGACTTCATCAATTGCAGCGGCATCGGCGAATCACCGACTTCGGCAGTTTTCAGTGTTTATCCGAACCCAGCTGATGACAGGATCAATATCCGTTCAGGATCAGGTATGGCTAACCGTCCGGTCACTTTTTCGCTCATCGACCCGGTCGGACGCGTAATTATCCAAAAGGAACTGCAATCCACTGACCGCTCGGTGGATGTGTCGGAGATTCCCGAAGGCTTGTACTTAATTCGCTTGTATGAAGGCACCATCGATCTAGGCAGCCGTCTGCTTCGGGTGCATTAAGCTGATTGGCCTTTCACAATTCTGAATAAAAAAGGGCGGCACCGTAGCGCCACCCTTCACCCATTCAAAACAATCGTTTCCCCGGAGGGGGAGTATTATTCCTCCGCCTTGGCACTGATGGCCTCGCGGATTTTGGCTTCGATTTCATCACACAATTCGGGATTATCCGCCAGGGTATGCTTCACTGCATCACGACCCTGCCCGATTTTGGTATCACCATAACTGAACCAGGAACCTGACTTCTTCAGGATGTTGTACTCCACACCGAGATCCACCATCTCACCAAGCTTGGAGATCCCTTCCCCGTACATGATGTCGAACTCCGCCAGACGGAAAGGAGGAGCAACTTTGTTCTTAACCACCTTCACCTTCGTGCGGTTACCCACCACGGCATCGCCCTCCTTGATCTGCCCGATGCGGCGGATATCAAGACGAAGCGAAGCATAAAACTTCAGGGCATTACCACCGGTCGTGGTTTCGGGATTGCCGAACATGACACCGATCTTCTCGCGAAGCTGGTTAATGAAGATGCAGCAGCAACCCGTACGGTTGATGGTAGCTGTCAACTTGCGCAATGCCTGTGACATGAGGCGCGCCTGCAAACCCATCTTACTCTCGCCCATCTCCCCTTCGATCTCGCTCTTGGGCGTAAGAGCAGCCACCGAGTCGATCACGATAATATCAATGGCTCCGGAGCGGATCAGGTTATCAGCGATTTCGAGGGCCTGCTCTCCATTGTCGGGTTGAGAGATGAGCAGATTCTCAATGTCCACACCCAGCTTTTGAGCATAGAAACGATCGAAGGCATGTTCCGCATCGATGAATGCGGCAATGCCTCCATTCTTCTGTACGTTGGCGATCGCATGGATAGCCAGGGTCGTCTTACCGGAAGATTCAGGACCATATATTTCTACGATACGCCCTTTCGGGTATCCGCCGATTCCCAAGGCGACATCCAATGTAATGGAGCCGGTAGGAATTGCCTCGATGGCTTCCACCGCATCATCGCCCATGCGCATGATGGTTCCCTTTCCATAGGTCTTTTCAATTTTGTCGATAGCGAGTTGAAGCACCTTCAACTTCTCTTTTGCTTCTACTGATTCAGTTGCCATTTGTTTCTGTTTTTTGATTGCTTTATGATTATTAGTTATGATTGCAATACGATCAAAAAGGGTCTTGACAAATAAAAGCTTTTTTTCTTGAACAATCGCATTACAAACGAATACAAATGTTTGAACAGGTGGTCGGCCGGTAATAAAAAAGAAAGCCGCCCCGGGGGGCGGCTATAGTTAGTATCAACTGATTCAGAATTACTTATCGGCAGCAGGCTTTTTGGCCTTCTCGTAACGTGTACGAAACTTATCAACACGTCCTGCGGTATCCACCAGTTTCATCTTGCCGGTGTAGAAAGGATGGCTCATGTGAGAGATCTCCAGCTTCACGAGGGGGTATTCATTTCCGTCTTCCCACTTGATGGTCTCCTTGGTTTCCACAGTGGATTTGCTCAGGAAAGAATAGTCGTTGGAGATGTCCTTGAAAACGACGAAACGGTAATTCTTAGGATGGATTTCTTTCTTCATAACTGATGGTATTCGGGGCGGCAAAGATAAAAAAACATTCGGGAAATGCAATTCAATCCGGAAAATACGTTTAAGCGACAGGCATTCCCAATCCCCTATATTTGCAAGTAGATGCGGGCCAAAAGAATAATCAACCACCTAATTGTCAGCTTATTAACTTTAAGCATTTGGACATCGTGTCAGAAGGACGACCTGCTGACCGATGCCAATGCCCGCCTGGAGTTTTCAGAAGACACGATTTTGTTCGACACCGTATTCGCCAGTATCGGCTCGGTGACCAAGAACCTGCGCGTATACAATCCCTACGACCAGCCTTTAAAAATATCATCCATTCGACTGGCAGGCGGAACGAATTCCACCTTCAGGCTGAACGTCAACGGAAGTCCGGGAAAGGTCTTTAATGACGTGGAGATCCGGGGCGGAGACAGCATCTGGATATTCGTCGAGGTGACCATCGACCCGAACAGCCAGCTCCTCCCCTATATCGTACAGGATT
>JBJOER010000240.1:0-4663 GCA_046049215.1 Bacteroidota bacterium
GACTTTGGCGCGGCAGGCGATGCAACTGGGCGGAAACACACCTTGTGTACTGAATGCCGCCAATGACATTGCGGTGGCCGCATTTTTACGCGACGAAATCGGATTCCTGCAGATCCCCGAACTCATCCAAAACGTGATGGAGCACGCGCAACGCGACGACCGTGCGGAATTGTCCGTTTACCTGGAAAGCGACCGCGAGGGACGCCGCCTGGCACTGGATTACATCGCACGGTACGGCGTACAGGTATAATGCCGACCCACACCGGCAGGCACTTTTCGTACCTTTGCCGGCTGCCGGTTATGACATAACCCATACCGGCCGAACAAGAACATGCAAGGATTGATCATGGCGGCCCAGCTTATCCTGGGACTATCTATACTGGTTACATTGCACGAGCTGGGGCATTTCCTGGCCGCGCGCGCTTTTGGCATCAAGGTGGAGAAGTTCTACCTCTTTTTCGATGCCTGGGGATTCAAATTGTTCAGCTTCAAGCGCGGAGAAACCGAGTACGGCATCGGTTGGTTGCCATTGGGAGGTTATGTGAAGATCGCGGGCATGATCGACGAGAGCCTCGATACCGAGCAGCTTTCATCCGAGCCCCAGCCCTGGGAATTCCGGGCCAAGCCGGCCTGGCAGCGCCTGATCGTAATGGTCGGCGGAGTCACCATGAACGTCATCCTGGGCATTGCCATTTACGCCTATACACTACTGGCCTACAAGGGCGAATACCTTCCCAACAGCGAAGTGGTGGAAGGGAAAGGAATCTATGCTTACTCGCTCGGGCGGGAGATCGGCTTACAGAACGGAGACAAGATCACGGCCATCAACGGTTCATCATTCGAACGCTTTGAAGAGCTGCTTTCAACACGGGTGATGTTCGGCGCGAACCTGTCGGTAGTGCGCAACAACCAAACGCTTGAGATTCCCGTACCGGACGATTTCTATCGTCGCACCATGGCTGCGGGTCGATGGAATTTCATCGGCTATGGTCCGGTTCGGTACCAGGTCGGCAAAGTCATTGAAGACGGACCTGCCGCCAAAGCCGGCATCCTCGCCGAAGACGAGATCATTGCATTGAACGGAGCGGAACTGACCTCAGGCGACGATTTACCGAACACGGTGGATTCGCTGAAAGGAAAGAACATTACCGTCACTATTGTCCGAAAGGGCAACACCACCGATATCCCTGTCACCGTCTCGGAAGAAGGCACCATCGGCATCGCCTACAATGCGGAGCCCGTGATGGAATCCGGCTACACCATGCAGCCTTACACCTTTGGAAGCGCCCTGGCTTTCGGTTCTTCGGATGCGATGGAGGCGCTTGTTTCGAACGTCAAGGGGTTGCGACGGATCTTCACCGGCGATGAAAAGGCCACTGATTCGGTTCAGGGCCCCATCGGTATCGCCACGATTTACGGTGGCGTATGGGACTGGGCCCGATTCTGGGCCATCACCGGACTGCTCTCGATGGTACTGGCCTTCATGAACATGCTGCCGATTCCGGCTTTGGATGGGGGACATGTCATCTTCCTGCTCATCGAAAGCATTTTCGGATTCAAATTCAGCGACAAGGTGATGGAGCGCGCCCAGGTGGTGGGCATGGTCATCCTGCTTTCCCTGATGGTTTTCGCTGTCGGCAACGACGTGTGGAAGCACATCCTGAATTAACCCGGCCTGTTGAGAAATGAAGGTGACCGTCCGTGATCAAAACCACGGTTGCAGGTACTTTTACTCCATGCGAAACATATTTCTGATCCTCCTCACCCTCCTTCCTTTTACCAAGCTGTTCGCGCAAATAGACAGTACAAAAAAGGTGAGCATTCTGCTCATCCCCTATTCTCCCGAATACTACCTCAGCGATGCCGAGAAAGACATTCTGGACGCCTCTGCAATAAGCCAGTCGGAACTGCACGAAGCTTTCCGCAAAACCCTCGACCTGAAGTTGAGCGCCGAGTTGGAGACGCTAGGATCCTGTAAAAGCATGTTGTCCGACACCAGTCGTTCCGGAAAAATGAAACTGGGGCGGTACTATTACTCCACCGGCTATTCCTACCAGGAACCTGTCGGCAAGCGGGTTGCCCGCGAATCGGAGCTACCCAAGGCAAAGAAGAAAAACAGCGGCGGATCAAGCCAGCACACTGCTCCCCAATCGATCACCACACGCGGCGATTCGAAATACATGCGCGCCACGCCATCGGATACGATCGTTTTGAAGCAACTTCGTTCATCTACGGCGAGCGACTACATCGTCAGCATCAACCAGTTCGAGATCAAAACAAACTACAATACGTGTCTGGACATCGCCAACAAAATCTACAGACGGGAGGTGATCGTTCACTATTCCGTATTCGATGCTAACGGTAAAGAGGTCCTTGGAAATTACGCCGTGGCCTTCTTCCCCTCCAACACCAACCGCTACGGCGACATTGTGGAGCGGTGTTTTCCGGAAATAGCACGGGAGATCACCACGAACATCAAGTCACAAACGGGTAAAAAATAACGCAAAGGACATCCTCGCCCGTTTGAACTTCCTGTTCTTGTATGTATCATTGCACATCAAAAATCAATCCCATGAAAAATTACGCCCTGATCCTCTTGCTTGCTGCTGCAACAGTGATCTCTTCCTGCAGCAAAGACGATGACGACAACACCGGCGGCGGCGGTGGTGGTGGAACCACAGTTACCAACACCAGCAAGCTGTGCAACAAGAACTGGAAGCTTGTATCTTTCAAGCTTAATGGTATTGATGTCACCTCCCAGTTCTTCCAGCCCTGTGACCTCGACGATTTCTCCCGTTTCCTGGTAGACAGCACCTACACGGCTGATGAAGGTCCCACCAAGTGCGACCCTGCCGATCCCCAAACCTCTACCGGTACCTGGGGCTGGGCGGCTAGTGAAACCAAACTGATCATCGATGGTGACACCTCGAACGTCATTACCAATTCGGGCACTAGCTTGAAGCTGGGTGTAACCGATCCAACTCTTGGTACCATTGAATTGACCTTCGGTCTGTAATCCAAAAAGTTTATTCAAAAATTAGAAAAGCCCGGTTTAGACCGGGCTTTTCTAATTTTAATGAGGGAATAATTGCTTTGTTATCGGTAATGATGCTCAACCAGATGAATTGGAAGCCAGGATTACTTTACAACTAGAACGGTAAAAAGGGAAATTATCAAAAGTTCTAACCAAAAATACTTGTTCGAGCCTTGATGGTAAAGCGTAAAAGACAGCCATTTTCTCAAACTGATTATCGGCTTATTATTCACAACCAACAATACACACAAATAAAAAGCCGGAGGTCCGCTAATGGACACCCCGGCTTTACATTTTACTAGTTGGATATTTTTATTTGCCTCCGAAAACGTAAGCAGCACGAATACCGATGTAGTCGAAGCTGGTACCCTCTGTTGGGATGATCTGATAACGCAATCCCAAGTCGATATTGTTCCCTACGCAGTAACCGATACCGGGAGCAAAACCGAAATCCGACTCGGATCCGCCGTCGAAGGTGAACATGTGCAAGCCCAATTCAGCCGATGCATACAATCCTGTCCAAGACTCCTTGAAGTAGTATTTTCCACCGACCTGTATTGGAATAATTGTGGTGGGATCAGGAGTTATCGTACCTAAAATACCCAAATCAATTTCCTTGGCCGTGAAAGACTGGTAACCAACAGTACCGGTCAAACCGATCTTGTCAGCCACAGCATACTCATACCTGGCAGTCAATCCATATCCCAATGAGTAGAAGTCTCCGTTATCTCCCATAGGTAAACCCAATTCCAAGCCGGCGGAGAAACGACCGGATTGAGCGTTAACAGTAAATGCGGCCATGGCCAATGCGAATACTAGTGCGATTTTTTTCATGTTTTTTTTGTTTTTGGTTACTCTAACAAATGTATTGGAAATTGTTTTTTAAACAACAAAACTCATGGCCGGCTTACAACTTTTCTAAACAGTTTACTGTTGACAAACCACATTTCAATTTATATTCGATGACATTGATTCATGATGAACAATCTAACAGTGCCACTTGCCGAAAATGCTGTGAAAGAGATAGCAGAAAACCAACCCTTCATGTCAAATCATGACAATTGTCAGGCTGGGACATGAATGACAGACCGAAAACGCCCGTGCCCATTTGATCATATTAAATTGATTTTCAGTATTTTAAAAGACAAAGGTTGGAATTCAACCCTCGATATTCATTTTGCCAATACATTTGCTCCCAACCAAACCCAAAAAGCAATGAAGAAAAGCTTATTGATCCTCGCATTGTGCGCCGGTGTATCTGCATCCGCACAGGACATGAATTCCAAAAAAGGAACTGCCATCCTGCCTGAGTCAGGTGATTGGAGCATCGGCATCAGCGCCAACTCGTTCCTGAACTACGCCGGCAACCTGATGAACGGTAGCAACAGCGCTCCTTCTTTCGACTGGGCGAACAACCAGGTTATCACCGGTAAAATGATGAAGGATGCCAACACGGCTTACCGTGCACAAGTACGTCTCGGAATCGGATCGAACACTGAAAAGAATCAAGAAGTTGATTTGGATGGTGATCAAATTGCAGATATTGACTCTGTAGAAATCAAGACATCCTACAGTAATATCACTATCGGTGCAGGCATCCAAAAATACCGTGGCAAAGGTCGCCTTCAG
>JBJOER010000241.1:0-3837 GCA_046049215.1 Bacteroidota bacterium
GATAGTACCGGAAGGATTTGGTTCGCCACTTATACCGGAGTTTGTGTTTGGGACGGCAGGTCTTTCAGGAATTTCACGCAATCCGACGGAATGCCTGTCGAACGGGTCGTTTCACTGCAGGTCGGCCTGAAGGGTCAGGTTTGGGCAGGTACCATAGGTGGAGGCGTTGTCAAATTCGATTCCAGTATCGCAGAGGTATACCGACCTGCCGATGATGTAGAGGGAAATATGGTGAAATCCATCTGTCATGATCGTGAGGGAAATCTTTGGCTGGGGACCATGAATGGTTTGTATGCCTATAACGGGAATAGGTTTTCCATCTATACAACTGAGTCCGGACTTTCCGGAAGCAATGTCATTTCGCTTTATGCGGACTCTGCTGGTGGGATTTGGGTGGGTTCGGTGACTTCCGGCCTGGATCTGATTCGAGATAGTCAAGTGTTGAATATGTCCGGTCCCTCCGGACTCAAAGGGTCTACAGTGTGGTCTATTTCCCCCGATGGGACCGGAAAGTTGTGGATTGGTACATCCGGAGGCCCCGTTTTATTCAACCCATCCACATCGCAGGCTTCACGTCCTTTCCCTGAATTGAATGGAATCATAGTTTTTACCATACTGACCCGCACCGACGGTTCAGTAGCATTCGGTACCGACCGCGGGATCTTTTCGTGGAAGGATGGGCGTATGACAAGGGTGTCGGCCGCACAGGGTCTTGAAGATGAACGGGTAAGGGCGCTGTACGAGGACTCATCGTCGAATTTATGGGTGGGAACTTTCAAAGGGCTCTACTCTCTAAAAGCAGGAAAGGTTACCAGCTACGCCCAAAGTCATGGAATGCCCGGAGTACCTGTCACCAGCATACAGTCCGATGGGAAAGGACATCTCTTGGTCGGGTTTTATGAGTTCGGACTGATCCGGTTCAATCCGTTTAAAAATCAATCCCTGCCGCAGGTGTTGAACAAGGAAAACGGGTTGTCATCGAACAAGATCCTTTTTACCTTGATCGACAAACAAGGCCGATTGTGGATTGGTTTGGAAAACGGTCTGGATATGGCCGACTACTCGCACTTTTTGCGGCAAAGCTCCATTCGAGTGCTTCATTACGAAAAGAGCAATGGATTCCCGGGATCTGAATGCAATGTGGCAATAGAGGATAAATCCGGAAGAATCTGGTTCGGAGCGGTCAATGGTTTGGTGAAATACAATCCGGCGGCCGGCGACATCCGATCCTCGATACCGATGGTCCACATTGAACGAATTCAGTTGTTCCTCGAGGATGTGGACTGGAAGAAACTGGGACTTCAAGTGGATGAGCATTCCGGACTTCCCCGGGAGCTACATCTATCCCACAAGAGCAAACACATCACTTTCCTTTGCAATGCCATTTATCTGACCGCTCCGGGTGAAGTCAAGTATCGTTATTTCCTGGAAGGATTCGAAGAGAACTGGTCTCCACCAACACCCTTGGGTCAGGTGAGTTACTCCAATGTGCCGCCCGGTGAGTACATCTTCAAGGTTCAGGCTTCGGCCAATGGCAGGGAGTGGACCACACCGGTCACCTATTTGTTCACCATCGATACCCCCTGGTGGATGACCAATTTCGCTTACATCAGTTATATCCTGTTGACAGCAGGCCTTGTGCTGGGAGTTTACAAACTGCGAACACGTTCGCTGCGGATCAATCAGGAAATCCTCAAGCGTGAAGTGGAGGCCAGGACCAAAGAGCTGTCGGCTAAAAACCTTGAACTGGCCAAACTGTCCCTGGTAGCCTCCGAAACGGACAATGCTGTCATGATTTTTGATGCCCGGTGCGAATTGGAATGGGTGAATACAGGCTTCACAAAAATGACCGGTTTCAACCTTGATAAGGTCAAGAAGGAGCGTGGCCATACACTTCAGTCATTGACCTCGAACAAGGAAGTGTTGCTGCATCTCGATGAATGCATCCGTTTGCATAAGTCGTATATCTATGAATCGGAAATCCGTAACAGGACTGGTGAGCTCATGTGGGCATCATCCACACTCACTCCGATCATTGATGATGCAGGTCATCTCAAGAATATCGTGGTGATCGATACCGACATCACATTGCATAAACGTATGGAGGAGCAGATCCGGGCCGCTTTGGAGGAGAAAGGTTTGTTGCTGCGTGAAATACACCATCGGGTAAAGAACAACCTGCAGATCATCATCAGCCTTTTCAACCTGCAAACCAGTTATGTTACCGACGAAAAGGCGTACAAGGCATTGCGAGAAGGTCAAGACAGAATCAAAAGCATGGCCTTGATTCATGAAAGGTTCTACCAGGCCGATGGACTTTCTCAGATTGATTTTGACGAATACATCAAGCGTTTGTCGGAGAACCTGATGCAATCTTTTCGTATTGAGCCGGGTCGGATTCGGCTGGAGATTCATTCTGAGAAAATTTCGCTTGATATCGATACGGCCGTTCCGACAGGACTCATCATCAATGAAATTGTTACCAATTCCCTGAAGCATGCGTTTGTCGGCAGCTCAGCGGGCGAATTGCGCATTGATCTGACACAACCCCGGGAGAATCATTTCCTGCTTTCGATCGCCGACAACGGGATCGGCTTTCCCGAGGGTGTCAAACCCGATGAACTTGACTCCCTGGGCATCCAGCTTATCCAGGCGCTCACTCATCAACTCGACGGTGAGATGAAAATCGAAAACGCACCCGGCAAGGGAGTGAAATATATTATTACTTTTAAGCGCATCAGTTAATACCATCAACACACACACATGAGCAAGACAAGGATTCTGGTTGTAGAAGACGAGAGCATCGTTGCAAAGGACATTCAAAAGTCGCTTGAAAAGCTTGGCTATGAAGTTCCTGCGACGGCAGCATCCGCCTCGGTCGCCTACGAAAAACTCGAGGAGGTCAATCCTGATCTCGTTTTCCTCGACATCCGTCTCAAAGGGGAGGAAGACGGAATCGATATTGCCGGGTACATCAAAGAGCGTTTTGATATCCCCGTCATCTTTCTAACCTCCTACGTCGATCAGGAAACTCTTGACAGGGCAAAACTCACGGAACCTTATGGTTACATTGTCAAGCCCTTCAATGAGTCCGATCTGAAAACCACGGTCGAAATGGCTCTTTTCAAGTTTTCACGCGACCGGGAAGTTCGGGCCAGTCAGCAGCGTTTGGCCAATGCATTGGCCAAAGTCGACGAAGCCATTCTTATTGTCGATACCGAGGCAAAACTCACCTACCTGAACGAGAAGGCGGAGAACCTTTTTGGCATCCTTGGTCCTGCTGCTATCGGTACGGATGTTTTCCAGCGTTTATCGATAGCGGAAGAAAACGGAACGCTATTGCGCAAAGATGACCTGATGCAGAGGATGCGTAAGGATGAATCCTGGGAACAGTCGCGTTGCCATGTGGTCAACAAGAAAGACAATATGGGTATCACGGCCTCTGTGTCCCTTTCTCCCATTCATGATGAAAAGAACCAGTTCCTGGGTTGTGCCATTGTGATTGTCGACAACCCCTCGAAACAAGAGGTTCCCAGTATGGACACTGTCGCTGCTTCACCCGCTTCGGTCACCCTGCTCGATAGTCAGGTCATCCAAAACTCCTTTTTCGTTAAAAAGGGATCCATGCTCGTGAAGGTGTTCCTGGATAATATCCAATGGATTCAGGCGATGGACAACTATGTGATCATTCAAACGAATTCCGATCAGTTTGTGATCCATTCAACCATGAAGGATATAGAGTCGAAATTGCCGACCTCCAAATTCCTCAGGGTGCATCGTTCCTACATCATACCCATTGAGAAGATCAATGTCCTCGACGAGAATACCGTACTTATC
>JBJOER010000242.1:0-6607 GCA_046049215.1 Bacteroidota bacterium
ACTCCCATCAAATTCATCGGCGCACCTGCAACCTATCAGCAGTTCGGATATGACAGTATCCAGGATAAAATTGCAGCGCAGGGACCTGCGGGTGGAATCCTTTCGGCATTGACCGATTCAACTTCAGAAAAGGTGTTGGTATTGCCCTGCGACATGCCCGGTATCAGGACTTCATGGTTGCGATTGTTGGTTGAGAAATCCTCAGCACTGGAAGTGCTTATCTCAGAGAGCAAAAGTGGCGCAGAGCCTTTGTGTGGAGTATATTCGCGTTCGATTCGTGACCGGTGGGAAAAGTCGATGCTGAACAAAGTCCTGAAGTTGACCGATCTGATCGGGCAGTTCGATAACGGCACGCTCAAGGTTTCTGAATTTCCCTTCGAGGATCAAAATATGTTCGCTAACATTAACACACCCGCCGATCTGGAAAAGCTCAAAGAGCGACATGGGCTTAAGGTCATCGTTTTTGGCAGATTGGTCGAAGTACTCGGAAGTCGAAGCCTTGACATTCCTGCAGTTGAAACGGTTGGTGAATTGAAGCAGTACTTCTCAAATAACTTCGTGGGTTTCGATTCACTGACCTATTCGGTTGCGATCAATCAGGTTATCGCTTCGGATGAGGATATCATTACACACGGTTCGGAGGTGGCGCTACTTCCACCTTTTTCAGGAGGATGAGGCATGCCAGTGTCGAGGTATATCAGGCAGGAGTCAATACCATCATATGGTGAGGGAGGTCAGCAAAAGCTCGGACAGTCCCGTGTCCTCGTAGTCGGTGCAGGAGGATTGGGGTGTCCTGTGCTCTTGTATCTTGCCGGTGCAGGGGTCGGAACGATCGGAATCGCCGATGGTGATGTTGTGGACATGACCAATCTTCACCGGCAAGTGCTTTTTACGGAGGATTCTATCGGCCTGAATAAAGCGACCGAGGCCGCGAGGCTTTTAAACAAGCGCAACAGTTCGATCCGTTACCTGGTTAGCGAACACTATCTGACTGTCTCCGATCTCAGCTTCTTTACCCTTGGATGGGATGTAGTGATCGATGCGACAGACCGGATGGAAACCCGATACCTGTTGGATGATCTTTGCCGTATCCAGAATGTCCCGCTTGTGCACGCCTCCGTCAGTGGTGATGAGATCCAGGTTGCCGTATTCGATACAATTACAGGTGATTCAAAAGACAGGGTTTGTTACCGGCATTTGTATCCCGATCCACCAGAAAGCCGACACGTTCGAACCTGCACGGAGGAGGGCATACTTGGTTCCGTTCCGGGTATTGCGGGATTGATTCAGGCGAGAGCGTGTTTGGATCTACTGACCGGTGCAGGAGGTGAATTGAAAGGGCAGGTTTTATGGATGGATACGGCCCGGCACCGTCAACGGGTCTTCCGGATTCCTTCCCGTAAAAGCAATCAAATGGAATGGCCGGAAACACTTCAGGAGGTGTCATTCACGGACTATACGGCGCTGTGCCAAGGCTTTTAAATAAAATCGACGGTAACCGACGATTGGTTGACTGCCTTGCAATCCGGTGCCCTGCTGATCGATGTCCGGGAAATCCATGAGCAGCCTCGGTTTTTAGAATTCTCCTGCCGCCAGATTCCTCTGGGACGGTTCGGGGAATTCTATCGGGATTTTGAACCGCACGACACGATCATTGTGTTCTGCCAGACCGGTACGAGAGGGAAGATGGCTTGTGAAAATTTGCTTTCCCGCTGGCCCGAGAAGAGGATATTCAACGTGCCCGGTGGAATTCAAGCCCTTAACGAACACTTCAAAATCCAAAATTCACCAACAGCGTGAGCGAGAAAAAAAGAAAACCGGTTTTTCAGGAAGGCCCGATCACTTCGGATTTTATCGCCCGCAGTATACAGTCGCACTGCACCAAACACGATATCGGAGGCCACAGTATTTTCCTGGGCCAGGTGAGGGCGGATCAAAAGGAGCAGTCAAAGGTGATGGCCATTGAATACACTGCTTATGTGCAAATGGCAGAAGACGTTTTGCATTCTATCCGGGAAGAGACCTTCTCCAGGTATCCACTCACGTGTATGCACATTCACCACAGTCTTGGTACGGTCAAAGCGGGCGAAATCTGCCTGTTCGTATTCACATCCTCAGCCCACAGAAAAGAGGCCATCCGGGCATGTGAGGAAGTGGTGGAGCGCATCAAGAAAGAAGTGCCTGTCTGGGGGCGTGAAATTCTCGATGATGAAAACTATCTTTGGAAGGAAAATAGCTGAGAAAAAACCTGCATGAGCACAGTAGCCACCGAGCACCTGACCGACCTTGAAATCGCCACGCGCGCAGAGATCCGCCCTATCCGGCAGATCGCTGAGAGACTAGGAATCGATACCGATACCATTGAACAATACGGGAAGTACAAGGCCAAATTGCCGCTTGATCTGATCAATGAAAAGAAAATCAGTGAAGGCAATCTTATTCTGGTTTCCGCAATCAACCCCACACCAGCCGGTGAAGGCAAGACCACCGTCTCCATCGGTCTGTCCGACGGCCTGAATAAGATCGGTAAAAATGCAGGTGTAGTTCTGCGTGAGCCTTCCCTCGGTCCCGTTTTCGGTGTGAAGGGAGGTGCCGCCGGTGGCGGTTACTCACAGGTCATTCCCATGATCGATATCAACCTCCATTTCACAGGTGATTTTTCTGCAATCGAAAAAGCGAACAACCTGCTGGCCGCTTTGATCGATAACAACATCCAGAGCAAGACCCGGAGCCTTAACCTCGATCCCAGGACTGTCAGCTGGAAAAGGGTGATGGACATGAACGACCGTGCCCTTCGTCATATCATCATCGGAATTGGCGGAACCGCCAACGGAATTCCCCGCGAGGACGGATTCAATATCACCGCGGCTTCGGAGGTCATGGCCATCCTTTGCCTGAGCAAGGATATGGAAGACCTCAAGCGCAGGCTCGGCAACATCTTCATCGGTTACACCTTCGACAAGAAACCCGTTTACGCCCGCGATCTCAAGGCTGAAGGATCCATGGCCATCCTGCTCAGGGACGCCATCAAGCCCAACCTGGTACAAACACTCGAGGGCAACCCGGCCATCATTCATGGCGGACCTTTCGCCAACATCGCTCAAGGCACCAATACCATCATCGCTACCAGGATGGGACTCTCGTTGTGCGATTATGTGGTTACCGAAGCGGGATTTGGTGCGGACCTCGGTGCTGAAAAATTCCTGGACATCAAGTGCCCCATGGCCGGCTTGAAACCGAAAGCCATGGTGCTTGTCGCCACGCTTCGTGCACTTCGACATCATGGTGGTGCCAAAAAGGCGGAATACAACACCCCCAACCGCGAATTTCTTGAAAAGGGTTTCCAGAACCTTGCCAAGCACATTGAGAACTGCCGGAAATTCGGATTGAATCCGGTGGTCGCCATCAATCATTTTTATACCGATACCCCCGAAGAGATTCGCCTCGTACAGGAGCTGTGCGAATCACAGGGCGTTAAGGCGGTTGTTTCGATGGGTTGGGAGCATGGTGGAGAAGGGACAATGGATCTCGCCAGGGCTGTGGTTGAATCCATTGAATCCGGGAAGAATAACTACGCACCGCTCTACGACTACAGCATGTCCATAGAGGATAAGATCAACCGCATCGCCACAGAGATTTACGGTGCAGATGGTGTGACTTATTCCGGAAAGGCGAAGACCCAGCTGAAGGAGTACATTGAGCTGGGCTACAACAACCTACCCGTATGCGTGGCCAAGACGCAGATGTCTTTCTCTGATGACGAAAAGAGAATCGGTCGCCCCACTGGATTCAAAGTCAACGTCCGTGAATTTGAACTTGCGGCGGGTGCCGGGTTCATCGTGCCAATCCTCGGACAGATCATGCGCATGCCCGGATTGCCGCCGGTTCCGGCCTCTGAGGGGATGGACATCGATAACATGGGCAGGATCACGGGACTATCCTGATACTGAAAGCCGATGAGCGAAGCGAACTATGCCGGACTTCTGTATACATCGGGTTCCTTTTCCGGGACAGAAGAATATTTGGCTCATGAGCAGGCATTGCGGATATCCGTAAACGATACACCGTTCACAATAACCATGCATACTCCAGGGTCGGAGAAGGAATTGGTCAGGGGATTGCTATTCACCGAGGATGTCTTTACAGGAAGCAACGCTGACTTTTCAGTTCGTGTTACGGGAACGGATGAGTCAGGCAAGATCACTTCCATCGACGCTTCCATTCCCGAGGATCAGGCCGGTGCAGCAGTAACGGATATACGACACCTGGCATCTGTCTCCTCGTGCGGGCTTTGCGGAAAGACAGAGATACCCGATTCGCCCGATCTTGATACCATATCCAGGTCAATACAATTCGAGCCCCGAATGGTGGAGACATTGTTTCGCCGCATGAAAGAAAAACAAAAAGCATTTGATATCAGCGGTGGGACTCATGCTGCGGCCGCTTTCGATGAAAAAGGACGGATGCTTGCCATCCATGAAGATATCGGCAGGCACAATGCAGTCGACAAAGTGATCGGTTCACTTCTGATGGATCAGTCCATCCAGGAATCCGCAATATTGCTGGTCAGTGGCCGCATCAGTTTCGAGATCGTCAATAAGGCCCTTCGCGCCGGCATTCCGATCCTTGCTTCAGTATCTGCGCCCTCTGATCTGGCCGTTCGAACTGCCGATATCCATGGACTGACCTTGCTGGCCTTTTGCCGTGGAGAGAAATTCACCATTTACACCCATACCGGGCGATTCATCGGATCGTCTGAATTAAACACAACCCATTGATATGTCCAAGAACCTCGGTTACCTCTCCGGACGAAAAGGACTTGAGAAGAATCTGTTTGAAGACCTCGGTAGATCCGCCGAAGCCGATGGTACACCTGAGTTGGAGGTGCTAGACCAGCTGCGCGAGGAGTTCCTGGTCGGTAAATCTTCAGTCTACGGAGCCGTTACATTTTACGATTTCCTTCGCTCCGAGAACAAAGGCAAAAAAGTCTATGTGTGCAATGGGACCGCCTGTATGACCGCCGGTACCCAGGACGGTGTACGGTCGAAACTCAGGCAACATTTCAGTGCCCAGGAGATCGGCGAGATGTGCTGTTTAGGGAGGTGTCACGAGAATGGGGCTTTTCATGTCGGTGGAAAGAATTTCAGCGGGAACGACATCGACCGCATTTCTGCGATACTGGACAAGAAACAGCATACATCCGAATCTTACAGCGTAAATGGCATCGGCCAGCGGATTCTGACAGGTGAGCCTCTGGGTTTGGATGCTTACACGAACATCCTTTTGCCCGCAATCCAAAAAGGGGCTGATGCGGCATTGAAAGAGATCAAGACCGCGAGTGTCCGGGGCAGGGGAGGAGCAGGTTTTCCTATCGGATTCAAACTAGAAGCCTGCAGGAATGAGAAGGACGAAACCAAGTTCATCATCTGCAATGCCGACGAAGGCGACCCCGGAGCGTTTTCCGACCGGTACCTGATGGAGCAACAGCCGCATGCCCTGCTCATGGGCATGATGATCGCCGGATTTGTAACAGGAGCAAGCTGGGGTGTAGTGTATATCCGCGGTGAATATCCGGAGTCGGTGGAAATCATTCAGCAATCCATCGATACACTTCGTTCGGAAGGCTGGCTTGGCCTGGATATCCGGGGAACAGGATTTCGATTCGATTTCAAAGTCATCAAAGCACAAGGGGCCTACATCTGTGGAGAGGAAACAGCTTTGCTCTCCTCCATCGAAGGTCAACGACCGGAGGTCCGCGTACGTCCACCATATCCTACTCAGATGGGATTGTTCAATAAGCCAACAGTGGTCAACAATGTGGAAACGCTGGCAAACCTCCCCTGGATACTTCATCATGGCGGGGAAGCTTTCGCTACACTGGGAACCGAGCGTTCGAAGGGCACCAAACTTGTTTCCCTTGACGGTCACTTCCGTACTCCCGGCCTTTATGAAGTGGAGATGGGTACTCCGCTGCGGAAAGTGATCGATGACCTTGGAGGCGGATTCAGCAAGCCGGTCAAGGCCATGCATATCGGAGGACCTTTGGGCGGACTGGTGCCCGTATCGAAAATCGACGACCTCCACCTTGATTTCGATTCATTCTCCAAAGCCGGATTTCTCCTCGGACATGCATCATTCGTTTGCATCCCAGAGGATTTTCCAATGATCGCATACATCGAACATCTTTTCCGTTTCACTGCGCACGAAAGTTGCGGAAAGTGCTTCCCCTGCAGATTGGGTTCGACAAGGGGATACGAGATGATCGACAAAGCAAGACAGTCGGACTATAAAGTCTCCTCCGAGTTGTTTTCAGACCTCCTTGAAACGCTCGAAACCGGATCCTTGTGTGCTCTCGGTGGTGGATTACCGCTTCCCGTAAAGAACGCACTGCAATATTTCAAACACGAATTGGACCCCTATTTCTCGAAATAGACATGGCTACGGCATACATCAACGACAAGCTTTACCCGATACTAGAGGGCGAAACCATTCTCAGTTTCGTTCGCCGACACAAGGGCAAAACTCCGATTCCCACCCTTTGCGATTCACCCAATCTCGAGCCCTTCGGCGCCTGCCGGGTGTGCAGTGTGGATGTCGCGCTGCAGCA
>JBJOER010000243.1:0-3638 GCA_046049215.1 Bacteroidota bacterium
GGATGGTCTGCCGAAGTCAATGGAGATCATAGCCGTATACTGATCAATGCCACCCTTTGGCTCGCCAGCAACACTCTTCGTGAAGGATCTCTTTCATCCTCTCGGGATGTAAGCGTTTGGCCGAATCCTTTCTCAGGTAACATACGCGTTGAATATGCGAGTGCGGTTGAGACCACCTTGTCGCTGAATGTGATTGAAATTGCCGGGAAAACCGTTTACTCTTCCTCGGCAGATTTGGTTATTGGGCCTAATCTGTTTGATCTTTCCCTCGAGAAACTTCATCCCGGATTTTATTTCCTCGTGCTGAATGATGGTAGGAGGCAGGAAGTGATTCGGTTGGTGAAAGAGTAAAAGTCCCTTCATCCTATCGGCCAAGGCTCGAATCCCTACCTTTGTGGCCATGGATCAGACTTTTTTCTGGATAGGATTCAACGCCTTCATACTTTCGATGCTGGCGTTCGACCTGTTTGTGATCAATAAAGGATCCAAGTCCATTTCCTTTCGTGAATCCATCGCCTGGGTTGGTTTCTGGTCCTCCCTGGCATTGGCATTCAATGGATTGGTTTATTATTGGTTTGGTCCTGTAAAGGCATTTGAGTTCCTGACAGGATATATTATTGAATGGTCGCTGAGTGTCGATAACCTGTTTGTTTTTATCGTCATCTTCTCTTTCTTCGAAGTGCCCAAGCAGTACCAACACAAAGTGCTTTTTTTTGGCATCATCGGTGCTTTGGTGCTTAGGGCTGTTTTCATTCTGTTAGGTGTTAGTTTGTTTTCGACTTTCAGCTGGATCACTTACATCTTCGGCGGGGTGCTCATTTTTACAGGGATCAAGATGTTTTTTCAGAAAGACGATGAGCACCATGACCTCGAAAAGAATCCATTGGTGAAGTTCTGCAGAAAGCACCTGCCTTTTGATGATCATTACCATGGCAGCAGGTTCATCATTCGCAAGGACGGTAAAAGGTTGTTTACACCCTTGTTCATCGTACTTGTGGTTGTCGAGTTCACCGACCTAGTCTTCGCCATCGACTCGATTCCGGCAGTGCTATCCATAAGCAGTGACCCGTTTATCGTTTACACCAGCAATGTGTTCGCCATCCTGGGATTAAGGGCGTTGTTCTTCGCCTTAAGCGGTATGATGGACCTGTTCAGCTACCTTCGTTATGGACTTGCGATCATCCTTGCGTTTGTCGGAGTGAAAATGACGGTTTCGCACTTTGTGCATATTCCGGTGGAGTGGGCCCTGTTCGTTGTAGTGATCATCCTGTCCATCAGTATCTTGCTTTCGCTGAACGCCAGACGGTTGAAGTGATGCGGTTTTTGAGTTAAACCAGTCGCAATTGGATTCATCACAAAGCAAAAGCCCTTCACAGATGTTTCGTTTCGTTGGTTTGCTGTATTGCTGCATTGCCTTTGTATCCATAGCCCCGGCGCAGCAAAATACAGTCCTGATCATTGCCGATGATGTTGGTACGGATTATTTCGGATTCAGTCCGGATGCAGCCGACACAGCCCATACGCCTCACCTGGGAGAATTGGCCCGTTCCGGGCTGGTGTTCAGCCGTGCTTGGACAAATCCGGTTTGCTCACCGACCAGGGCGGGTATCATAACAGGTCGATATGCGTTCCGGACCGGGGTCGGGTCGGTGATTACCGGAATCGCCTCTCCTCAACTGGATACAGCCGAAATGACCTTGCCTCGCCTGTTGCGAAACCATGCACCAATACGGTATGCTACAGCCAATACGGGAAAATGGCATTTACACAGTCAGGCTCCAGCTGTGCAGCGTCTTTATCCGAATCTTTTGGGATACGAATTGTATTCCGGCAATTTCAATGGAGCGATTCCGAGTTATTACAATTGGAACAGGATACGTAACGGACTGCTGGATACCGTTACCGTCTATGCGACGACCCAAGCCGTCAATGATGCGATCGCATGGCTTGATACCTTGGATGGCACACGTCCTTTTTTCTTGTGGCTCGCATTCAACGCACCGCATAAGCCCTATCACAAGCCCCCCGACAGCTTGATCACAACACCAGGCCTTCCGGGTACTCCTGCACACATTGCAGCGAATCCGGAACTCTACTACAAAGCTTCCATAGAAGCAATGGATACGGAGATAGGGAGATTGATGGGGCATCTCGATCAGCTGGGATTGCGGGATAGCACCAATTTCCTTTTCATCGGTGACAATGGAAGCGAGGCCGATGTAGCCCAGATCACAGATACCACCCGGGTAAAAGGAAGCCTTTATGAGTATGGCATCCATGTTCCTTTTTTTGTTTCGGGTCCCTCCGTTTCCATGCCCGGCCGCACAAGTGATGCATTGGTCTCAACAACCGATATTTTCGCCACTTTGCTCGAACTCTCCGGATTCAGCAATTGGTTGTCATTTATACCCTCAGCTAAGTTGCCGGTCGATTCAAAAAGCCTGCTTCCTGTATTGAAAAACGATACAACACATGTCCGCGAATGGATATTTACTGAGCAATTCCAGGCAACTTCGGCGCCGAAGGATGGAAAAGCCATCCGGAATGAGGAGTTTAAGTTGATTCGATTCGACAATGGGAACGAAAGATTTTATCATCTGTTGAATGATCCTGATGAGCAAGTGAATCTGCTTAACGGAGTGCTAACGACCGGTGCGGCCTTGAACTATCAGCAACTATGCGCCGTCCTGGACAGCTTGTTGGGTTCGTCCAATTGTTCAATCTCTGCTGTTAATGAACCAACGGCCAACGGGGAGATGCGGGTTCTTGTATCGCCCTCTGTAACCCGGGGGGCGGTTGTGGTCCGGATCGAAGGGTTGCCTTCAGACCGGATTTTTTTGATGGATTCTCATGGTAAGCTGATTCGTACAGGTAGTGCCGGATTCTGGGATCTTGGTTTCCTGGAGCCCGGTCTCTATTTGTTTATTGTTGAATCCGAAGGCAGGTATTTCTCAGCCAAATGCATCAAAAGGTAAGTGTGTTGGTTCGTCGGTCTCAAATCATGACCTTTCTCATTCATTGAAGCTATTGCCAAACGGATTCCTTTCTTTGTATTGTAGGTGTTCCCTGTTGCTCATGGTGGTTTTAGAAGCCCTTATCTAAAGTTTACCTTGTAGGGTTTTATGAAAGGAATCTGTATTTTGAAATGAATTGGCATTGCCTGACTATTGAGCAATCGTTTGAAATCACCGGTTCCAATTCCGGTGGTCTCTCCACATTCGATTCAAAGCTGCGCCTTACCGAAAATGGCCCGAACGAACTTCAGCAGAAGAAACCGGTTCCTGCCTGGGTGTTTTTCATAAGGCAGTTCAAGGATTTCATGATAGTCGTATTGCTCGCGGCGGCTGTGATTTCCGGATTCGCGGGTGATATTGCTGATACATTCATCATCCTTTTGATCGTATTCCTGAATGCGATAATCGGCTTTGTGCAGGAATACAAGGCCGAACGCGCCATGGATGCTTTGAAACAAATGGCAGCCCAAACGTGCATTGCTATCCGCGATGGAGTTCCAGGTCGCATTCCTGCCTCTGAACTCGTCACCGGCGATGTGGTCTTGTTGGAAGCCGGTAATTCAATTCCCGCTGATCTGCGGCTGCTTGAAACCCATGCATTTCGCATCGATGAATCCGCTTTGA
>JBJOER010000244.1:0-8298 GCA_046049215.1 Bacteroidota bacterium
ATGATCCAGTCCGGATTGTGCAAACACCTTCCGATAGGATTCCCAGGCGACTTCTTTGGCAAGAGTATCCTGGCTGAGTTGTCGTTGAAGAATAGCCGCTTCTGTCAGATGTACCCTGCACATCACTGCTACCATGGAATCCGGTGACAGTATGCCCTGAGGCAATTCCTGCTTTTTGGACTGGCCGCATGAACTCAGCACGAGGACAAACAACAGAGAACAGGCGGATCTTAACAACATCGTTCAGTTGCGTTTAAACGACATGCGTTGTCCGGCGATGATGTCGGATACCTTGCCGTTTTCATAAACCAATTCTCCGTTGACATAGGTTCTGATGACCTTCGCTCCGAATTGATGTCCTTCGAAAGGACTCCATCCGCATTTGTACAGAAGATTATCCTTTGAAACAACCCAGGGATTGTTCGGATCGACCAAAACCAGGTCGGCATGGTAGCCTTCGCGGATGAACCCACGATCAACGATACGGAATAGGCGCGCTGGTGCATGTGCCATCTTCTCCACTACCTTTTCGGTGCTGATCCATCCTTCCTTCACCATGTCCAGCATCGCAACCAATGCATGCTGTACCAATGGCCCTCCGGACGGGCATTGAAAATACGGTCTTGCTTTTTCTTCAAGAGTGTGCGGGGCATGGTCCGTAGCGATCACATCTATACGGTCATCGAGTAATGCCTGACGGATGGCGGCTCGATCTGCGGATGACTTCACAGCTGGATTCCACTTGATGAGGGATCCTTTGCTTATATAATCCGCATCGGTGAACCACAGGTGATGGATGCAGGCCTCGGATGTGATTTGTTTTTGTTCGAGAGGGATGTCGTTCCTGAACAAGTCAAGCTCCTTGGCGGTGGAGATGTGTAGGATGTGAAGCCGTGTGCCGTGCTTCATCGCCAGGGAAGCTGCAAAAGACGATGAACGCCAGCAGGCCTCCTCGTCGCGGATCACAGGATGTTGGGTGATGGGAACAGCCTCACCGAATTGCTGACGGGCTTTTTCGGTGTTGGTGCGTATGGTAGCCTCGTCTTCGCAGTGAACGGCGATGAGCATGGGCGACCGGGAAAAAACGGATTCGAGCACGTTGGGGCTGTCCACAAGCATATCTCCTGTGCTGCTTCCCATGAAGATCTTTACTCCGCAGACGGTAGCCGGATCGGTTTTCAATACCTCTTCCAGGTTCTGGTTGGTGGTACCCATGAAGAAAGAGTAGTTCGCTGGAGAAACCTGCGCGGCCCGCTGGTACTTCTCTTCCAGCAGTGCCTGTGTGGTGGCCTGCGGAACAGTGTTCGGCATCTCCATATACGAGGTGATGCCTCCGGCGACGGCTGCACGTGATTCAGTCAGGATCTCTCCCTTGTGAGTCAATCCGGGTTCACGGAAATGAACCTGGTCGTCGATAGCACCCGGAAGAAGCAACAATCCATCTGCATTCACTTCATCGATACGGTAGGCTGTTGCGATCGATGAGTCGATTTTTTCAATCCGTCCGTTTTTGATCAAGAGATCGGACGGAAAGGATTTTCCCTCATTGACGATGGTCGCATTGCGAATCAGTACTGAACTCATGGTTGTGAGTGTTTAAAGCAGCTGGTGATGTTTGGGTTTCTTAAGCGGGCAATTCTCCCACCATCTCGAGTGGATCGACCCATTGGTCGAACTGCTCAGCAGTAAGGTATCCCAATCGTATGGCTGTTTCTTTCAGGGTAGATCCATCACGGTGTGCGGTCTGGGCGATCTCCGCTGCTTTGTAGTATCCGATGTGGGGATTGAGCGCGGTCACCAGCATCAGGGAATTGTGCAGGTTGGTGTCGATGTTTGCCTGGATGGGCTCAATGCCTGTAGCGCATTTTTCGTTGAAGGAAATACAAGCATCACCGATCAGTCGTGCAGAGTGGAGGAAGTTGTAGATCATCACCGGCTTGAACACATTCAGTTCGAAGTGACCCGTAGCTCCGCCGATATTGATGGCGACATCATTGCCCAACACCTGGGCTGCCACCATGGTCATGGCTTCGCATTGCGTGGGGTTCACTTTGCCGGGCATGATGGAAGAACCGGGTTCGTTGTCAGGGATGAAGATCTCGCCGATGCCGCATCGGGGACCGGATGCAAGCAGTCGGATGTCGTTGGCGATCTTCATGAGGCTGACGGCAACGGTTTTCAGTGCGCCGTGGGCTTCCACGATGGCATCGTGTGCAGCCAAAGCCTCGAATTTGTTTTCTGCCGTTACAAACGGAATGCCGGTGAGTTTCGCGATGTGCTTCGCAACGTTCCCGGAATAGCCTTTGGGCGTGTTGATGCCGGTTCCGACCGCTGTTCCACCGAGCGCGAGTTCGGAAAGATGCGGAAGTGTGTGTTCGATGGCACGTATGCCGTGGTCAAGTTGTGACACATACCCACTCAGCTCCTGGCCCAAGGTCAGGGGAGTGGCGTCCATGAGGTGGGTGCGGCCGATCTTCACGATGCGCATGGTCTCCTTCGACTTGCGTTTCAGGGTGTCGCGTAATGCACGGATACCCGGTAACGTGACATCCATCATTATCTTGTAAGCCGCGATGTGCATGGCCGTGGGGAACGTGTCGTTCGACGATTGTGATTTGTTCACGTCGTCGTTTGGATGAACCGCCTTCTTTTCATCGAGTAGGTCGCCGCCTTGCAATACGTGCGCGCGGTAGGCGACCACTTCGTTGACGTTCATGTTGCTCTGCGTGCCTGAACCGGTCTGCCAGACTACAAGCGGAAACTGGTCGTCGAGCTTTCCATCAAGGATCTCGTCGCATACGCGTCCGATCAGTTCACATTTCTCATTCGCAAGTATTCCTGCCTCCATATTGGTGATGGCCGCAGCCTTCTTCAGGTAAGCAAAGGCACGGATGATCTCCCTGGGCATCCGGTTGATGTCCTGGGCGATCTTGAAGTTCTCAATAGAACGCTGGGTTTGGGCACCCCAATACACATGAGCGGGAACCTGCACGGTTCCCATGGTGTCTTTTTCGGTTCTGAATTCCATTTCGGAAGTAGGGTTGATTGTATGGGATAAAAAAAGGTGTTTGTTGGTTCAAACACCCACTTTATTGTCCGAGCTGTATTCCATCAGGAAGGCCTTGATGAATTCGTCGATCTCACCGTCGAGTACTGCCTGTGTATCGGAGGTTTCGTAGTCGGTACGCAGGTCCTTGACCAGTTTGTAGGGATGCAGGACGTAGCTGCGAATCTGTGATCCCCACTCGATCTTTTTCTTGGAGCTTTCTGTCGCTGCCTTCGCCTCGTTGCGTTTGCGCAATTCGAGTTCGTACAACTGCGATTTCAGCATCTTCATCGCCCGCTCTTTGTTGCCGCCCTGTGTACGTTCTACCTGACACACGACAACAATACCGGTGGGATGGTGTGTGACCTGTACCTTGGTCTCCACCTTGTTTACGTTCTGTCCACCGGCGCCTCCCGATCGGGAGGTCTGAATGCTGATGTCGGCGTCTTTGATCTCGATGTTGATTTCATCATCGATCATCGGATAGGCGTATACCGATGCGAATGACGTATGCCTCCTGGCGTTTGAATCGAAGGGCGATATCCGCACCAATCGGTGTACACCGTTTTCGCTTTTCAGGTAGCCGTAAGCGTAATCGCCTTCGATTTCGTAAGTCGCCGACTTGATGCCTGCGCCATCGCCATCCTGGTAATCGACTTCGGTGATCTTGTATCCGTGGCGTTCGGCCCAGCGCAGGTACATGCGAAGCAGCATCGAAGCCCAGTCCTGGCTTTCGGTACCCCCTGCGCCCGAATTGATGGTGAGGATCGCACTGCAGCGGTCCTCTTCACCGGATAACATGTTCTTGAACTCAAGTGCTTCGATTTTCAGAACCGTGTCGGCGTATTGGACGTCCACTTCGGCTTCGGTGGCCTCGCCGGCTTTTTGAAAGTCGAAGAGTACGGACAAGTCTTCGTAGGCGCTTTCTACAGTCTTGAAAGCGTCGGTCCAGTCCTTCTTTTGCTTGATTTTCTTGAGGATCTGCTCCGCCCGTTTGGGGTCGTCCCAAAAGTCGGGAGCATGGGTCAGTTGCTCTTCCTGAGTGATTTGTTGAAGTCGGTTATCGACGTCAAAGATGCCTCCTCAGAGCATCAACCCGGTCGGAAAGTTCCTTCAGTTGCTCTTGTATCATAATGGGTGCGAAGATAGGCAATTGCGACCAGCCCGGTCGGAACTTTCTGTTTTCGTTCCAGGAAGATCCTTACCTGAGGTAAGTGTCCAGCCATTCGAAGAAAACCCGCTGCCAAAGCACACCGTTCTGTGGCTTGAGGACGTGGTGTCCCTCGTCGGGGAAATACAGGAAACGGCTGGGAACTCCCCGAACCTGTGCGGCGGTGAAAGCCTCCATGCCCTGGTTCAGCGGAACACGGAAATCCTTTTCGTTGTGAATGACAAGGATCGGGGTATCCCAGTTGCGAACGAAGTCATGCGGGGAGAATGCATCAAAACTTTTGGGCTTGGGTACATCCCAGTAGTTGCCTCCCATGTCGTGCTGCGCAAAGAACATCTCTTCGGTGGCGGCGAATTGCGATTCGAGGTTGAACACTCCGCAGTGCGAGATGAAAGCCTTGAATCGCTTGTCGTGGTGTCCGGCCAGCCAATACACCGAGTATCCTCCAAACGATGCGCCCACGGCTCCCAGCCTGTTGCGGTCCACATAAGGTTCCTTGCTGACATTGTCTATGGCCGACAATAGGTCGCGCATGGCCTGTCCTCCCCAGTCACCGGCGATGGCGTCGTTCCATTCCTCACCGAACGAAGGTAGTCCGCGCCGGTTGGGTGCGACAACGATGTATCCCTTGGCTGCCATCAGGCTGAAATTCCAGCGGTAACTGAAATACTGACTGACTACGCTCTGGGGACCTCCCTGGCAGTAGAGCAGGGCAGGATATTTCTTGTTCGGATCGAAATCGGGCGGATAGATCACCCACACGAGTTCCTCTTTTCCATCGCTGGTCTTGACCATGCGCTTCTCGACCCTGCTCTTCTTGAGCGGAGACCAGATCGCATCGGTTGCCGTCGTGATTTTTTGAGCGTCACCTGTCGTGGCATTCACCGTGTACAATTCGCTCGGCATGGCCATTTCCGTACGGCTGCCTGCTATCACCAGGTCTTTGCCGCTGCCGGTAACAGTGAGTTCGTTGTAATCCGCTTGCGTGGATGTGAGTTGCTTTATAGGCTGTGGACTTTTCGGATCGGTATTGTAAATGAACAACTGCTTGCAGGCATCCTTCGCGGCGATGAAAACGATCTGTTTGCCATCCTTGCTCCATTCGGGATGGTCGATGGAATAATCGAATTGGGGCAGCAGTTCTTTTTTGATCCCCGTTGACATTTCAAGTTGAAAGAGCCGGTTCCTGTCGCTCTCGTATCCGGCCTTCTCCATACTCGACCAGAGTAACTTCTTGCCGTCGGGAGACCACACCGGATTGTTGTCGTAGCCCGGCATGCCGTCGGTCAGGTTGCGTGTTTTTGCGCTACCGAGTTCATACAGGTAGATGTCCGTATTCGTACTTGTCGCCGATGCTGTTCCCTGCAGTTTTTTACAGGTATAGGCCAACGATTTGCCGTCGGGTGAGAACATGACTTGTTCATCGCCGCCGAAGGGCGCCGTTGGGGCGTCCCAGCGTTCTCCCGGCATGATGTCGACACCTTCCCCGGCATTTCCTTCCTCATAAGACGCGATGAAGATATGAGAGTAGGCGTAGTCGTGCCAGGCGTTCCAATGGCGGTACATCAGGCCGTCAATGATCCTTGCGCCTTCCGTCTTGGGCAGGTCAGGATAGATTTCACTGGGTTTCTTGTCGAGAGTGACGTCGGTGCTGTACCAGATATGGGTTAACGTTTTCGAATAGCCGAAATTGTTGATGCCTCCTTTCACTCGGGTTACCTGCTTCTTATTTCCTCCATCGGGATCCATTTCCCAAAGCTGGGGTCCGCCTTCTTCGCTCTGCTGTATGAAACCGATCCGTTTGCCGTCGGGTCGCCAGCGGGCATGTCCTTCATCGGCACGGCCCGCTGCCAGAGGAGTCGCTGGTCCCCCCGCTGCGGGGATCATATAAATATCACTTTGTCCCTTGTTGGATGCCAGGTCGATGTTTCGCAGGTTGTAAAGCAGGGTCCTGCCATCGGGTGACAGTCTTGGATCCGACACACGTGCGATTTTCCAGAGGAGTTCCGGTGTGAGTGTTTGAGTGTAGACTGTGCCTGCTGAGAGCAGTCCGGCAAACAGGAGGATTTTAGAAACGGCTTTCATGTGTTATGTGAAGAAGTAAAAATCGAATGTAATTCAAAAAAAACAATCAGGACCACCGACGCCCTTGTCGTTTTTTTCCGATGCTCTTTTCCGTCATCGGTTTTTGTTTGATACCCAGCGCAGCGTAAACTTCAGCGCCGGAGAGTTCGATGATCTTACCCGGCAGGGGTTCATCCATGGTAAGTCCTTCAATACGGATCCTGGCCAGCCTCAAGGTTGGGAAGCCGACCGCTGCCGTCATGCGTCTGACCTGTCGGTTCTTTCCTTCGCTCATGGTCAGTTCGATCCAAGAGGTGGGGATGTCCTTCCTGAAACGTATGGGAGGAACACGGGGCGGAAGAGCCGGTTCATCGATGCGTTCGGCCTTCGCCGGTGCGGAGTGATGCGGTCGTCCATCGATGCGGATCTCGATTCCTTCACGCAGTTTTTCGAGTGCCGGTTCATCGATCTCCTTCTCCACCTGAACCAGGTAGGTGCGGCTGTGTGCGTGCCTGGGGTGGAGGAGCTGTTCGTTAAGTGAAGTGTCGTTTGTCAATAAAAGCAACCCTTCGCTATCGGCATCCAGGCGGCCGACGGGATATACATCTGCAGGTAGTGTACCTAACTCCTTCAGGCCGGGATGTCCGTCTTCAGGGGTGAAGCGGCTCACCATGCCGTAGGGTTTGTAGACCAGGAAATACTTCAAGCCTTCCGGCATATGGAAATACCGGTTGAGAATGGTCAGAATTTTACCTTGAATTCCACGCGACGGTTCTTCGTGCGACCCGCCGTGGTTTTGTTGTCGGCTACCGGAAGGGTATCTCCATATCCTTTCGACGCCATTCGGCCTGCTTCGATACCTTTTGACGTAATGTAATTCTTTACTGCATCAGCCCTCTTTTGGGAAAGCTCCATGTTGAAGGCCTTATCGCCGATGTTGTCGGTATGTCCGTTGATCTCGAGCAGGTAGGCCGGATTTTCACTCATCACCTTCACGACATTGTCCAGGATGGGATAGGAGGTTCGGTGAATGATGTCTTTACCGCTTTCGAATTCGATACCTTGAAGGGCTTGTTCGAAAAGCTGTTTGACTTCTTCCTTGACTTCCGGACATCCTTTGTTATCGCGGATTCCGGCCACCTCCGGGCACTTGTCATCCATGTCGGCAATGCCATCCGTATCCTGGTCAGGGCAGCCTTCCAGTTCGGGCGTGCCTTTTTGATCGGGACAACGGTCCTTGGAATCGGTCAGGCCATCGCTGTCTTTGTCAGGGCAGCCGCTGACAGACTTTATGGCAGATGCCGGTCCTGCTGCATCCGGACAGGCATCGTCGCGGTCAGCCACTCCGTCTGAATCGCGGTCGGGGCAACCCTGTAAGGCGGGAACGCCCTTTTCATCCGGACACTGGTCGATGTGATCGGCAATGCCGTCTTTATCACGGTCGGAGGGGCATCCTTTTGCATCCACCTTCACACCTTTCGGCGTATCCGGACAACGATCTTCCTTGTCTTTCACACCGTCACCGTCGGTGTCTTTTTCTTTGCCTAAACTCCAGCTGATGCCCAGGCTGTGCATCAGGAAGGAGTCGTTGTCTTTTTTTGCATCACCGTCGCGATTGTCGTGATCGGTGTAAGCGAAAGTTTCCTGTAGAAAGACGCTTAGCCGCTCATTGATCCTGGCTTTCGCGCCTATTCCAAAGGGAATGAAAATATCTGTTCCGGGCCTATCGGTGCCTGAAAGGTAGGCCACACCGACACCGAGGTGCGCGTAGGGGTTGATCCGGTAGGGATCATTTTCGAATACCCTGATTCGGATGCCGGTGCTGAGTTGAAACTGTTTCGCCTCGAAGAAGTGGATGGCATCTTCTTCGTATCCCCATTTTCCGAACGCTAATGAAGTGCTGAAATCAAATCGAGGGTCGATACGATACCAGGATGAAAGACCGATGTGTACGAAGTTGCTGTTTGGCTGAAACTCGAAAAAACCGACCCCTAGATCCCCATTGTATTGGGTGATG
>JBJOER010000245.1:0-3930 GCA_046049215.1 Bacteroidota bacterium
GAACCCATTGCCTTTTTTAAGCCAAATCAGCGATTCGATTGCCCCTGTTATCCGGCAGGTGGCCATTTATAGAAAATTGGGAAGTCTGTTTGAATTCGAAAAACTGGCCGATTCCTGTTCAAATAGTTCAGATACGGTCTTTTTGAATACGACTTCGGCATCCTGTGGAGTGGCGATAGGCGTGACCGATCCCGAAAGGCTTGGTATTTACCGGATTCAATGGACCATCAACGATACTGCTTTTGGGGAGTTCCGCTTTGATAGATTCAATTACGACGAAACCCGATATGCAAATGCACACGGGGCCCAGGTTCAGCAAACCCGCTCACCGGGAGTGAAATTACACCGCTTGTATCGACTTCCCGGTGATTCCTGTTCAATGTTTAGGGATGCTGTGGAGTGTATTTTGAATTTTGGAGAGGATAGCGATACCCAGCATGTACGGATAGTTTGCTTGGATGCACGCGGTAACCGCGATAGCCTCCTTCTTGCAGTCGTTTTTACACCGGAGGAAATAGGCGGACGCTTAAAAGACGGTAGTGATAAGGGCAGGCTGTTGGCCTTCGGAAAAGGGCATAAGCTGGTATTTCATGAAGGTGTAGAACTGGAACTTACAGAGCGGGCACTTTATCAGGATGAGCTGTTATCCGATTCTTTAAATCCGGTGACAGAAGGGGATCATCGGTTCCATCCCATTATGATTGGATTGCAAACAAGCTTCCATGAATCTCAATCCTTGACCCTTCCGTTACCGGTTCATCTGCGAAAGAATGAAACGAATTTGGTGGCGCTGCGCTGCGATTCAGTAGGAGGGAGAGTAAGGGAAGTACTTCTGCCCACCAGGCTGGTAGGTGCTCATGCTATTTTTAAAATTCGTTCCGGCGGTTGGTATGCGCTGAGTGAGGATAGCGTTCCTCCACGCGTTGATGCGCTCAATCGGTTGAGGGACGAAGTGGACGTTCAGCTATACGACCAGTGCAGGATCAGCGACGAAGGCAGTGGGATCGCTCGTTACGAGGTGTTCCGCAACCACCACTGGATATTGGCCGAATTCGATGCCAAATCGGGAAGGTTGAGGTGGAAACCGGATCCATCGTCGGCGGGTCCGAACCTGATATCGATTGTGCTCGAAGACAAATGTGGAAACAGATCCCGTTTTGATTGCATTGAGGATCATCCTTGACGAAGATCAGTCACCGAGCCGAGCGCGGTCATTTTTTTGGGGAGCAGTTGTGCTGAGCTTTGCCCTATCAAACTCAAACAACCCAAAACAATGAGCACGCTTTTAAAAACCAACACCGGTAGGATCAAGCCGGCCACTCTCAGCAATTTTTTTGATCCTTATTTCAAACGCGATTGGGCGGACATCTTCGGAAAGGACATGGTTGATACCATTCCAGCAGCCAATATTGCGGAAACCAATGGTTCGTACATGGTAGAACTGGCGGCACCGGGATTGAAGAAGGAAGATTTCAAGATCAAGGTTGACGGTGATATGATCACCATCTCTTCCGAAAAGGAGACTGAAACCAAGTCAGAAGAAAAAGATTACTCACGTCGCGAATACAATTACACTTCTTTTAGCCGCTCCTTCCAACTTCCGGAATCGATTGATCAGGAGAAGATCAAAGCCACCTATGCCGATGGCCTGTTGAAAGTGGATCTTCCCAAAAAGACCGTATCGGAGTCGAAGTCAGCCCGTAAGATTACAGTTTCATAGTGTATTTTTTTGCAGGTTTAGTGTTAAAAGGCTGCGCCAATGTGTGCAGCCTTTTTTCTGGAAGCATGAATGGGCAATTCGTAATTTCGTCGGAAACTGAACACGCATATGGACGCACTGTTTGAACCCGTTGCACTTGCAAGGTTGCTGGTCAGGCTCATGGCCGGCCTGCTTTTTTTCTTCCAGGGGTACGATAAGGTTTTCCGGCTTGGCCTTGAGGAGGTGATGCGCACGGTATCCCCCAGCTACCGGGAAAGAAATATGCCCGAACCGCTTATCAGGATCTTCGTGTTCTTTACTTCTTATGCGGAACTCATCGGCGGCGCACTTCTTTTGATAGGGTTGTTTCAACCGGTTGTCATTCCGTTGATGGGCTTCGACCTGATTATCGCTGCAGCCGGGATGAGCATGGTGAATCCGATGTGGGACACCCGGCATGTGATGACCCGTTTCCTGCTGATCATCACTTTATTATTGATCGGTCCGCTCAATGATGTATTCAGTCTGGACTATTTCCTTCAGCACTGATAAGAAATATGAATAACCAAACGTCCTTGAATGGCCAAGGCCTGTAATTCAGCCGATGCGAAAAAGCCAGGCCATTGAGATCCGACCCAAGGTGTCCGCCATCCGATTGGTATTGGTGCTCACCGTGGTCATTATGGGGGTCAAGTTTCTGGCCTATTCCTATTCAGGCTCACAGGCGATTTTGAGCGACGCGCTCGAATCCTTCATAAACATCGCTACCAGTTCGTTCACCTTGTTCAGTTTGCTTTACGGCTCGCGGTTGCGGGACGAGGATCATCCTTATGGACATGGTAAAGTAGAGTACTTCGCAGTGGCCGTAGAGGGGGTGCTGATTTTCGGAACCGGGGCGTTTATCATCTACCACGCTGTACCGTATTTCTTTGAACCTCGAGCCATCCGCAATGTGGACCTGGGCATGTGGCTTACATTGGTGTCCGTGGTGGCCATGTGGGCAATGAGTGTTTTCCTGATGCGGAGGGGAAGAAGATTGGATTCGATGTCTCTGAAGGCAGATGCCATTCACCTTCGTTCAGATGCAATAACAAGCATCGGACTTATTGCAGGTCTGGTTCTTTACAAAGTGACTGGCTGGTTTTGGATCGATCCCCTGCTTGCGGTTTTGCTGGCCCTGCATATCATGTGGAGTGGATACAAACTCGTAAGGGAAGGCTCCGACCGCCTGATGGACAAAGCGGATTTCGCTACCATCGAACGGCTGGTCAACTTCCTTCAAAAAGAACGTACACCTGCGTGGATTGACATACACAACCTTCGGCTTCAGAAGTTCGGCCAGTACCTGCATGTGGATTGCCACCTGACACTTCCGTTTTTCTATACGCTCGAACAGGCACACGACGAGGTGAAGGTGCTCGAAAAAAAAATAAACCGGGAGTTCAATCACCATGTCGAGCTTTTTGTCCATACCGATCCCTGCCAGCAACTGCCCTGCAACCTGTGTCAATTGAGCGACTGCTCATACCGCAAACAGAGTTGGGTGCAGAATGTGGAATGGAACAGCGATAACCTGATGAAGAACCGAAAGCACCGGCTGGAGCATCTTCCAATTGAAACAATTCCCTCAAACTGATAGCCATGAAAACAATCCTTTGTCCGACCGATCTTTCCAAAAGTTCCGAAAATGCGGTTCATTATGCCGTTGAGCTGGCACGTAAGTTCAATGCGAAGATCCTGCTCATGCACGCTTACGAGACTCCGGTCATCTATACCGATGTCACCATCGCCAGCGTGGCCATCGATTACGAAGCTTTGCGTGAATCCGCTTTGAAACAGTTGAAGAAATTTTACTCCAAAATCCTCGAAAAGGCCAAAGAGGTACGTTTCGAACTCATCCTCCAGCAAGGACTTCCCTCAGCCAGGACGTTGGAGATCGCCATCGAGAAGAAGGTGGATATGATCGTCATGGCGAATACATCGTCCACCCAGATCCAACGTTTTCTGATCGGCAGCAATGCGTCGCGTGTACTCCGGGAGGCATCTTGCAATTTGATGCTTGTTCCACCCAAAGCACGCTATGCGGGTTTTAAGAAAATCGTTTATACAACCGACCTCAGTGATCAGAACCTGGCCGCATCGAACCGGATTGTTTCGTTTGCGCAGACCTTTAATTCCGAAATGGTTTTCCTGAATGTGGACAATACGAGTCTCTTCCACGATGAGCGTGA
>JBJOER010000246.1:0-10221 GCA_046049215.1 Bacteroidota bacterium
GGGGGGGGGGGGGGCAAGGCAGGAAATGATCGCCGTCCATCCCGCTGCGTTGATGGTGATGTCGGAGGTGAAACGCAAAGTGATGCATCCGCTACTGGCAACCACGGTTCCAGGCGAATTCGTACCAGTGTAATTACCGATCAATGGAGCGGTTGTACTCGATCCGTTGTATATGGTTAGAAAATCATAATTGTTTTCAATGTTGAAAGCGGAAAAATTGATTTGAATGGGACTACCGGGTGTTGTCGAACAAAAAGTCTGGGTGAAGTTCTGGCTGTTACCGTAATTGGCCCCGCTACCACCGCTATCGTAAAAATTTCCGGAGCAGGTGTTTATGCTACCATTGGTCATATTGTAGTTCTGCCCATGAACCACTGATGCCAAGGGAAAGAGGATTAGGAAAAAAACCAGGCTTTGGAGTAGCTGTTTAATCATGCGATATTTTAACACAACTTGGGGGCAAGAAATACACCCAAGACATGTGTAAATATAGTTTTTATTGTTAATAAAATTGTAAAAAAATCCGCGAACGCCTTGCTTATTAAATACAAAACAACTTCTGGTTGAATTGAAACGGAGAAATTGTTGGTTTTTACGCCAATCAAATAAGCTTGTCGGCCAATAGCTTCATTTCCAGACGGGCCGAAATGCGTTCATACAAAATATTGTGAACTGCCTGACAAATAGGAAGTTCTATGGAAAGCGTACGCTTGATTTCCTGAATACAGGCGCTGGCATAATACCCTTCGGCGACCATACTCATCTCTATTTGGGCACTTTTGACCGAATACCCTTTCCCAATCATTGTTCCGAATGTTCGGTTTCGACTAAACTGCGAGTACGCAGTTACTAACAAATCGCCAAGGTAAGCGCTATCCTTGATGTCACGTTCAATGGGATGAACGGCATCGACAAAATGCTTGATCTCGCGTATGGCATTGGAAATCAATACGGCTTGAAAATTATCTCCGTATCCTAGGCCATGGCAAATCCCCGAGGCGATGGCCATGATGTTTTTTAGAACCGCGGCATATTCTGTTCCGTAGATGTCGTCAGAAGTGATGGTGCGGATGTATCTGCAGGACAATGAGGAGGCCATGGCGCGTGCACGCTCAGGATTCTGGCAGGAGATTGTCAGGTAACTGAGTTTTTCAAGAGCCACCTCCTCCGCATGGCAAGGACCGGTAATCACACCTATAGAATCGAACGAGATATCATAATTGCGGTGCATGAATTCTCCGACAATGAGGTTGTCTTGAGGAACGATGCCTTTGATGGCAGAAAAAACGGTTTTCCCTCTGAAATCATCCGGTGTCAATGTGTGCAAAGCAGACTTTAAAAAGGCAGCAGGAACAGCGAGTATGACTGTTTCAGAGCCCGCCATTGCTGTCGAAAGATCCGATGTGGGCAACACGCGCTCAAGATCGATCTCCACATCGCTCAGGTAGTGCGGATTGTGTCGATACTGGTGCATGAAACCGACTGTTTCCGGATTTCGTACCCACCATTGAATTCGTACCGGAGCCTCTGAAAGGATCTTGACCAGAGCGGTCGCCCAACTTCCTCCACCTAGAACCGTGATGGTCTGCATGCAGCTAAAATAGAGAATGGACCAATGCCAAGGTTTGTTCGACTTTCGTTATGAAAAATGCAATTATTTGCCTTTCAAGTATTTATAAAAGCAAGAGGCCTAAAACCGAGGCTGGCAACCGTGTCCCTTGGGTTGAACCTATTCTTCAATCTTCTTGGTCTCTCCGGAAGTCGAGGTGCCCTTTGAGGCGTCTTTGAATTCCTTGATGCCCTTACCAAGTCCTTTGGCAAGTTCGGGGATGCGCTTGGCACCGAAAAAAAGAAGTAGGACCACGATGATGAGGATGATTTCAGTGCCGCCCATGCCGCCCAAAAATCCGAGGAGTATCGTCAGTGCCATGCGATGATTATTTCGACAAAGATAACCGATTTCAGCCTGAGGATGAAAGCATCAGATGAAATGCCTTGGACGAACCTTGCCTTTTCAGTACATTCGTTCTCATGCCGATTCGCGTCGCCGTCTTTGAAGACACTGCCATCTACCTCGAATACCTGTCTACCATTCTGGGTGCCGAGCCCGAAATCATTCTCACCGGAGCATTCCCTGACTGTTCTGAACTTCCGTTAAAAATGGAAAATGCTCGCCCGGAGGTGGTGATCATGGACATTGAAATGCCAGGGGTCAACGGCATCGAAGGGTTGAGGCAGATCAAAAGAATTGCCCCTTCCACCCGTGTCATCATGCAGACTTCCCATGATGAAGACGAGTTCGTTTTCAAAGCGATTTGTGCGGGAGCCTCGGGCTATCTCCTCAAAAACCGTGGTCCGGAGGAAATTGTCCGGTCCGTGAAGGAGGTCTCAGACGGAGGAGCCCCTATGAGTCCAACCATAGCCAGTAAAGTACTTACGCTTTTACAACACCACGCCCCGCACGGTTCGGAAGAGCCGGTGGAATACGGCCTTTCCAAGCGTGAAAAAGAGGTGCTTTCCTGCCTGGTGAAAGGCATGAGCTTTAAAATGATCGCCGATGCCTGCTTTATCAGTTATGAAACGGTTCGTTCGCACATGAAAAAGATTTACGAAAAACTGCACGTGGCGAGCAATACCGAGGCGGTGGCCAAAGCCCTGAAGCAAGGTCTGGTCTGAAGTAACCTTACTTTCTGGCGATCCAGTCCTGAGGATTCAGCTTGGAAGTGTTTCGCCAGATTTCAAGGTGGATTTCACCCGCATTGCCTTCAGAAGCGTCCCCAACAGTACCGATGCGTTGTTTGGTACTGACCTTGTCTCCTGATTTCACACTTACCGACGTCAGGTTGGAATACACCGATAGAAAATCCCCGTGGCGGATGATGACAGCTTTGCCGGCTCCTGGAATGGAGATGATGCTGCTAACCGTACCCTCGAAAATGGTCCGGGCAGCGGCTCCTTTCACCGACTGGATGTCTATTCCATTGTTTTTCACGACAATCCCCTTCAACTCCTTGTGCGGATGCTCTCCAAACGAACCGGTGATGCGCCCCTGCTCGACAGGCCAGGGCAGTTGTCCGCGATTCCCCGAGAAACTTCCCGAAAGACGGGCTGCCTCAGGGGTTAGAGTAAACACGTTGGCGTTAGTCACATTCTTTTTTCCGGAAGCCACCGCTTTCTTGCGGGCAGCATCCATCTCCTTGCGGATCAAGGATTCGATTGCACGGTCCAGTTTATTCTTCGCAGCTTGCTTGTCGGCGAGCTCCCTACGCAGCTTCTTTTCGCGCTGCGTGAGGTTCTTCATGAGCTTGTCCTGCTCCTTTCGCTCCTCCTCAAGATTGGTCTTCTGCTTTTGCTCGGCATTGCGCAAACTGGTTTTCTCCTGCTTGTGCTGCTCTAGTTCCTTCACCTTGCCGTTCAACCGTTCCTGAGCGGAAACGATTTCGTCGGCCTGGCGGCGCCGGAAGGCACCATACTGCTGGATGTATTTCAATCGCTTATAGGCCTGGTTGAAGTCAGCCGCCGCGAACACGAACATCATCTGTTGATAAACATTCCTGTTCTTGTAAGCATAACGGATCATGGAAGCATACTGTTGCCTGAGTTGCTCGAGATCCCTGGTCAATTGATTGATCTCCTTCGACGTGGTCACTATCTCGCCTCCGATGGAACTTATCTCAGAATTGATGGTCCCGATCAGTGATTCCCGCAAACGGATTTTCCTCTTGAGTTCATTCAATTGCTCGGCCGTAGCGTTCTTGTTCTTCTCTACAACCTTGAGTTGTTTATTGGTGGCTTCGATCTCCTTGAGCAGGTTCGATTTCTTCAGCTCCAACTCTTTCTTGGTCTGGCCGAAAACGGAATATGGTACCTGGATGAGCAGCAGGAAGAACAGCGTAAAAAACCAATGCCTTTTAACGCATGCGCACATAGTTCGCGGGGATGTTGAAGGGGAATTCCTGGGGTTCGCCGGCTGTCACTTTGCCGAATTCGATGCGGATGATCAATTCTTTCTCGGCCTCAACCCGGGTGGTGGAACGGAACGGGAATGAACCCCCGTTAACCTCACGAAAATCGTCGTATTCCGTACTAAGGGTCTTGTCGATCTTCTGATCCTCCACGGTCATCTTCAGAATACGGAACGATGAGGGATGGATGCTGATGTCCTGGATGACCGGCTTGTTCGGGTCCCGTTCTTCGAGCGACCGCTTCAGTTTTTTCTTGTTCAGTGAGCTGAGTACGTAATACTTGTCTTCCAAATAAACGGAGTTGAATCGGTTTTCGTTCTTCTTGTAAGCAAAGAAATTACCGTAAACGAGGGCTTGCACGGCTTCAAAATTGACCTTGAGTTGCAAGAGGCGGCTGATGGATTCGAAGCTGCCGGCCTGGTACCTGCCTTGCAGGCGGTTCAAAAACTTGACCGAGTCGGGAGTGATCATGACCCTGGCGACCTCAATTCCCAGCAGCGGTGAAATTGAGATCCAGATCAGGCTATCGCGGCGACCGCGCAGGGAGATGTTGAAGGTGGTTTCACTGCCATCCTGAACAGTGCTGACCGAAGCCTTGGCGTTGATCCAATCGGATTTGAAAGCAGCGGAATCAAGCCGGTCCAGCAACTCCTGGACAGAACGGTCTTGCAAAGGCTTCAGTTCACCGGCCCCGGTTTCAACAATCGGCTTTCGCGACCTGCATGAAGTGGTTCCGGCTAGCAGGAGCAGTGCCAGGAATATCCGCAGGTGGAATGAGTTACTCATAGAGTTTTTTATCCGCGATTTTCTTTTCCAAGTTATCGGAATGGTCCCCTTTCTCTTTCGCTTTCTTCCAAAAACCCACGGCTTCATCCACCTGTCCGAGCCTGAAAAGCACATCACCGTAGTGCTCAAGGATGGTGCCGTTTTGGGCTCCGCCCGATGCCATGGCTTTTTCCAACCAGGTTCGTGCATCATTGTATTTGCCTTGGACATACAGGATCCAAGCGTAGGTATCTTGGAAACTGGGATTGTCCGGACTCAACTCATTGGACCGTAAAGACATTTTTGCCGCAAGCTCCAGCTGGTCTTTGCGCAGGGACAGGTAATACGACCAATTGTTCAACACGAATTCATTGTCCTTGTCGATGTTGAGGGCCTTCTGGTAGTACTTGTCGCAGTCTTCGTAGCGGCCCAGCTTGTCGTACACTTCGCCAAGACTGGAGTAAAATTCGATGAGCTGCTGATCATTATCGACCACCAGCTTGCTACCGCTAAGCAGCCTTGAAGCCGCTGTTTCGTACTCCTTGGTTTGGATCATGGCAATACCTGCGAACAGGTACAGAACCGATTGGTCCGGGAAAAGACCCAATGCCTCTTCCGCCTCGAGCCGCATGGCTGTAAAGTCCCTCAGTTCAGATTCGATGAGCAGAAGCTGCTGCCAAGCCTGGAGGTTGCGTTTGTCGATAGCAAGTCCGGCACGGTATTTCTCACGGGCTTCGGCATACTGCTTATTCAGTGCCAGAAGATCTGCCCTGACTGTTTGAGGTACAGCCTCTCTGGGATGAGTTTCGCTTAAAATCGAGGACAATTCCATGGCTTGTTCCATCATCTCGGCGCTGGACTCCACCAAGGGAAAGTAGCTGGTCAAAATCCTCACCTTTAACTCGCTGCTGAGTTGAGGGGAGGCGAATGCCTTTTTGAGCTGGGCGAAAGATTCGCTTTGTTTTCCTTCGGTACGGTATTGCTCGGCCAGCGCCAGGAACACATTGGGGCTTTCTGGGTCGATGGCCTGCATCCTCCGGATGACCTGCATGGCTTTCTCCGGCTGATTGTTCACCTGCCACATCTCCACCAGCATGGAGTGGTAGTCGAGGTTGTTGGGCTCGGCAGCAATGAGTTTCTCGAGTTCGGCAGCAGCAAGATCCACCTTGCCCATTTTCAGGTAGAGTCTTTGCTTCTGTTGGCTCATCTCCTGGTTGACACCGATGAATTGTTCGATGCGGTCATAGACTTTGATCGCATCCGACAACTTTCCCTGCATGAGTAATCCGTCGGCCTCGCTGAACAGGTATTCGACCTTGCCCGGTGAATTCTTATACAACTCACGGTAAATGGCAACCGCATCATCGTACTTGCCCAACCGCTCGTAGGTGTCGGCTAGCAATAAACGATACCATTCGTTTTCAGGGTCGATTTCGACGGCCTTCTTGGAGAAATAGAGTGCATCGCCCAGCTTCCCTTTGCTATTGTAGATGGAAGCCAATTCATACATGGCCGCATGGTTGGAAGGATCGATGCGCAGGCACTGGGCGAATTGTTCCGCAGCCCGCTGGTCATTGCCGCTCGCCTTCTCCTTCTGCCCGTCGAAAAAAGCATATACCGCCTTGACGCGGTCTTGCTCGGACAACTCGCCCCCCCCATCTTTCTTCTTCTTTTTCTGTGCATACACGGCAGAACCGGTGGCCAGGAACAGAGCCATCAGCACCGTGAATATGCGGGTGAGGGGGATTCTTTTCTTCATGCGTGCGTGCTGTAATCGCCCAGGCTGAGTTCCTGCAAGCGGCCCTTGACATGGGCATGGCTTCCGATCAGGGAATTGTCGATACCGGCATCTCGCAATTGGGCATGATCGCGGACTATACTGTTGCGCACCCTGGTGTTCCGGATAGTAGCATGGTCACCCACCGCAACGTGAGGTCCAACTACCGACCCTTCGATCACGACGCCATCACCAATGAGGCAGGGTGGCAGAATGATGCTGTCTATCACCCTGGCTGTCGAGGCGATGTGGTTATCGGGGTATTTCATTTCCAGTACCCTGGCATTGGTCTGTACCGTAGCATCTTTGTTTCCGCAGTCGAGCCACTCGTCTACGCGTCCGGCCATCAGCCTTTTGCCCTTAGCTTTCATGTTCTCCAGGGCATTGGTCAGCTGGAATTCGCCCTTCTCGCGGATATTGTTGTCGATCAGGTAGCGCAGCTCCTGCTTGAGTCCCCCCCCATCGAGCAAATAGTAAATCCCGATGATGGCCAGGTCGGAAACGAACTCCTTTGGTTTCTCTACAAAATCGGTGATGACCCCGTCGGCTCCGGTCTTGACCACGCCGAACTGGGTGGGATCGTCGATTTGTTTGACCCAAATGACACCGTCGGCTGACGGATCCACCGTGAAGTCGGCCCGGAAAAGGGTGTCAGCAAAAGCGACGACCACAGGACCTTGCAATGCACTTTCGGCGCAAAGGATGGCGTGAGCCGTACCAAGAGGCTCGTCCTGGTAATGAATAGTTCCTTTCGCTCCAAGGGAAGATGCGATGCCCAGTAATTGCTTTTCCGCCTCTTCCCCGAAACGCCCAATGACAAAAGCGATCTCCTCCACCTGCTCTTTGCACATCTGAAGGATATCCTCCACCAGATGCTGCACAATGGGCTTACCCGCTACGGGAATCAGGGGTTTGGGAGTGGTGAGGGTATGAGGCCGCATGCGTTTGCCCATGCCGGCCATTGGTACGATGATGCGCATTGTTGTGAGGGAAGAAATGGTTGGAAAGAGATGAACTACCCGGGTGAATCGAAACCATTAACGGCCGGTGGAGCCGAAGCCACCTTCGCCCCGCTCGGTCTCGGCCAGGATCCCCGCTTCATCCCAGCTGATCCGCTCATGCCTGGCGATGACCAATTGGGCGATGCGTTCGCCGTTGTTGATACCGAAGGATTGTTCACCGTGATTGATGAGGATGACCTTGATTTCACCCCGGTAGTCGGCATCGATGGTTCCGGGGGAATTGAGTACCGTTACTCCGTGCTTCCAGGCCAAACCGCTGCGGGGCCTCACCTGTGCCTCGAAACCCTGAGGCAGCTCAATGAACAGACCGGTAGAAACCAGCGCCCTGCCGCCGGGAGGTATGGACATGGGTTCGTTCAGGCTGGCGCGCAAATCCATGCCGGCGGATGAAGGAGTTTCGTATGCCGGAAGGGGGTGACCCGACCGGTTGATGATCTTGACTTCCATGGTTGATACAGGCAACGAAGTTAGGGGTTTTCAAGGAGGCCGGATGACCTGTTTCAGCCCCTTTTCAGAGGAAAGATGTTCAAAACCCTCACTCGGGGAGCAGCGCCTTGAGTTGTTCGTAGCGGAAGCTGTCTCGATTCCCCTCCTGGGCACCAAGCCTTTCCCACTCCTGCCGAATTTGCTCCGACCGGTTGCCGGGATCAGGATGCGTACTCAGGAAAACCAGAGGTCCGAGGTCCTCGCCCGTGGCCTTCATCTTTTCGAAGAAATGTGCTGCACCACGCGCATCGTAACCTGTGGGATAGAGGTAGCGGACACTCATTCTGTCGGCTTCGCTTTCATCGGACCGGCTGAATGCCAGCTCCACCAGATTGCCGGCTACCGAACCCAGCAGGGAAGACTCGCCGATGACCAATTCGATGAGGAGACGTAACCCGTACTGTTTCGACAGCTGTTCACTGGAATGCCGCATGTCGGCATGGGCGATTTCATGTCCGATCACTCCGGCCAGCTGGTCTTCGCTATCCAGGAAACGGATGAGTCCGGTGTAGACGTAGATGAAACCGCCTGGCGTGCAGAATGCATTGAGTATACTGTCGTCGTTCAGTACACGAAGCTGCCATTCGAACTCGTTACGGTGCAACACCGCCGGACTGGCAAGAATCCGGTTGACCATCGTATCGAGCCGGGCATAGAGTTCGGGATACTCGCTGCGTTCAAGCACGGTATAAACAGAGGGATCGGATACGATCTGATTGTCGAACTGTCGGCCCATGTCGATGTCCTGTTCGATGCTGAACAGGTTGATATCCCCGTCCTTGCTGGTGCATCCGGCCAAAAACAGGAAAACAATAAAGGGGTAAATTGGAAAAGGCTTCATGGTTTGCCGCAAAGGGGCTTGGGCTATCTTTGCACCACAAAGATAACCCACACTACAAGGATATGCTGATGAAAGAACTGGTGGCCGGATTTACGGCACAACTGCGCGAGGCGATCGCGATTGCTAAAGGGGCGAATCTTCAACCTGCAAATAATCAGATCCGGAATGTGATCATCACAGGCCTGGGCGGATCCGGTATCGGTGGAACCATTGTATCTCAGCTTACTGATGGTACAATGAACGTCCCGCTGCTCGTCAACAAGGACTATTTCCTGCCCGCCTTCGCCGGTCCCGACACCCTGGTCATCGTTTCCTCCTATTCCGGAAACACCGAAGAGACCGTACAGGCCATGCAAGCGGCCATGGAAAGGGGCTGCCAGATCGCCTGTATTTCATCCGGTGGAATCATCAGTGAAACCGCCCGGAAACATTCCTTCAACCTCATTTCCATTCCAGGAGGCATGCCTCCCCGATCCTGCCTTGGTTACTCTTTCGTACAACTGATACGTCTTCTTCACCACTACGGGCTCACCGGCAGCGAATTGATGAACGACCTTGAGCCCGCAATCCTCCTCCTTGAAAAAGAAACCGACGATCTGATGAAAAAAAGCCAGGAGATCGCAACTGCCCTCCACGGCAAATTGCCCATCCTCTACTCGGATGCGCATTACGAAGGCGTGGCGGTCCGGTGGAGGCAGCAGATCAACGAGAACGGAAAGATGTTATGCTGGCACCATGCCTTGCCGGAGATGAACCACAACGAACTAGTCGGCTGGACCAGTGCGCATCCGGAAGCCGTGGTGCTGATGCTTCGCGGTGAAGACGATTATGCGCGGACGCAAAAGCGCATGGAAATCACCGAAGGTGTCGTGCGGAAATATGCCGGCGGTTGGATCGATGTACACGCCAAAGGTGAAACACGTCTGCAACGTGCGTTATACCTGATATTATTGGGCGATTGGGCGAGCTGCCATCTGGCCGATCTGCGCAATATCGATGCGAACGAGGTGAGGGTGATCGATCACCTCAAAGGCGAGCTTTCAAAGATCTGATTTCGGCTGATCGGATCCTTCGTCTTGTCCGGGAGCAGTACCGGAATGGAAATGTGCGAATACGAGTCGCGCTTTTGCCGGTCCGATCTGGTCCGAAATCTCATCTTCCGCAGCCTCACGTATACGCTTTACCGATCGGAAATGACGAAGAAGCTGGGCGGCCGTGGATTCCCCTATGCCCTTGATGTCGGAAAGCTCTGTGCGCACCAGTGATTTGCTGCGGCGATTGCGGTGATGGGTGATGCCGAACCGGTGAACCTCGTCGCGCAGATGCTGGATGATCTTCAACGTCTCCCCTTTCTTATCGAGATAC
>JBJOER010000247.1:0-23258 GCA_046049215.1 Bacteroidota bacterium
CGTCGAAAGAACAACGCCGGTAGTGTCAAATCCGATTATCCCCAGATCGTAGCCGCTTGTACTGCTGATGCGTCCCGCCAGGTAGATCGCATTTCCGTTGATGGCCATGTCAAAAGCAATGTTGATGGTGGAGCCGATATATATTCCGTTATTGGCGAAAGTCGTGTCGAGGTCCCCGTTCGGATCAAATGCAGCCATCAGCACGTTATCGTTATTGTTTGTGTAGGAGCTGCCCGCTGCAATGATTTTTCCTGAAGGCATCACCTCCATGCAGCGGAAGGTTTCATCTGCGGTGGAAGTCGTCTGTATAGCTGTGTATCCACCGGTACCGAATGTATTGTCGATGGAGCCGTCCGGCATCAAGCGCATTACAATTCCACTGCTATAGTTAAACCCCGGCACACTCGATGTACCTGCCAAAATGAACTTACCGTTCGGTAGTAAGGCGATATCGTATGCATAATCTTCACTTGACCCCACAGGTATAATTTCAATACCGTCTCCGCCGCCGAACGTGTTATCAGGTGTACCGTCAGTGTTAACGCGAACAACAATGAAGTCCGTATTGCTAGCGGTAACGGAATAGCCTCCACAAGCGACGATTTTACCATCAGGTTGAACAAGAACATCATAACCGAACACAGAGCCTCCGGTAGAGGCCAGGTTAAAAATGCCGTTGTTGGCAAATCCACTGTCGCGGCTACCGTTGGTCGTGAGTCTACCTATGACCAGATCCGATGTGAAACCGGTAGTAGAAGTGATCCGTGCAACGCCCGCAAAAACGATTTTCTGATCCGGCTGAGTCGTAACAGCATAAACCACATCGTGCAATGTTCCGGGATTCAGCGTTGCAATGCCATCCGTATTAAAGGTGGTATCAAGTGTACCGGCTTGTGCATTGACCTCTACATTCACCGCAAGACAAATGCAGAGTGATGTAATGAGCTTTTTCATAGACGTGGTTTTTTGTTCATCAAAAATATTTTTATTTGAATTTAAAGACACCCTATCTCTTCAATAGGGGGTGTACATCTATGGAGATTGTTTTCCTGATGCACCGGCATTAATAGTCCTGATTTCGCCTGGAGTTGCGTTTTGCAATCTGCTCATGAAGGATTTGGTAACTTTGCAATGAAATCATCACTATCCCCCTCGTTTTTTTCGGATGTCGGTATCCAGCAGGCTAATCACCGTAATCATCCATCCCATCGGGTAGGGAAGTACCAAAAGCCCCCACCACCAGGAAAGGTGTCCCTTCCCGAATCCGCCCAACGATGAAAAAATGAAAAGGAAGAGAACGCCGGAAAGGATCATCCCGGAAGCGGTGATGAACAAGCGCTTTCGCTGGTCATTCGTGAAGTGCATCTGAATGGCAAGAAGCGCACTTCCCACGGTTATAAGCACAGACCCTTCCATTGGATCGAGTGCTCCCAGCAAAAGGAGTGAAATAGCAAGGATACGTAAAACCCGATATCGGGGAGGGACGGAATCCATGCATTTAGGATTTGATGATTAAAAGTAAAAAAACCGGATAAAAAAGCAATTTCAGTACAAGCAGTCAGTGAAGGGTTATACTCTTACTTTTACAAACAAACCAATTGCGATCTCAATTATGGACCAGCATTCCCATTTTTTACAAGCCGCCATCGACGAAGCCAAGACCGGACTTTCTGAAAAAGGCATCCCCATCGGCTCCGTTTTGGTGGTCGATGGAAAAATAGTTGGCCGTGGCCACAACAAACGTGTGCAGGACAATGACCCGATCACCCATGCTGAGATCGACTGCTTGCGCAATGCCGGCCGGGTGGGCAGTTACAAAAATGCAGTCCTGTATTCCACACTCATGCCTTGCTATCTCTGCGCGGGTGCTGTAGTGCAATTCGGCATTAAAAAAGTGATCGCCGGAGAGTCGAAGACCTTTCCCGGCGCCCGCGAATTCATGGAGTCACATGGAGTGGAGGTGATTGACGTGAGCGACCCTGAATGCATACACCTGATGGAAACATTCATCCATGAGAATCCCACCCTGTGGAATGAGGATATCGGTGAGTTGTAAATAGAGTCAATTTTTATATGCGACGGAGTCCCAATCGCTGATGCGAGGGTAGTCTCCTTCCGGAAAGAAGCTCAAATTACGATTACTGCATCATTTGCAGCTTCAGTACATTTGGAACATGATTCGACATGGTCTGTTCATCGGCTTATTCATACTCCATGTGAATGGAGCCGTCGGCCAGGACCTGTCATCTTACGGAACACGCTTGACGGAGGCGGAAAAATTGCTTTTCGAAGATCCTGCTGCCGTCAAACCGGAACTCGAAGAACTTCTTGAGATCTCCCAAGGCAAGCCGGATACGCTTGTCGGCATGAACCACCGCTTACTCAGTATTTACTTCGGGATGACCGGCATGGCCGATTCGGGAATTTTTCATATCCATAAAGCCATAGAACTTACCCCTGAAAATCGGAAGGCATCTGCATTAAAGATTCTGGCGCTGCTACATATGGGCTTGAAGGAATTTGATGCAGCGGACTCCTTACTGAAAGCAGCACTTAAAGCCAATACCAGGTTCGCCGATTCAAAGGAGAGGGCCATCCTGTTGGGGGAGCTGGCCAGCAATTACAAATACAGGGTTGATTACGTTTCTGCCATACCGTTACTGATCGAGGCCTTAGAGATCGTTAAAGAACGGGGAGAGGAGAACGAACGATACGCGCTTATCCTGCGTCAAAAGCTGGCCAACACCTACAACGACTTGAATGATCCTGTCTCAGCCATCCCGGAGTTGCAGTTGCTGGCCGAGGGATTTCTGGACATCAAAGACAAATCCAATTACTCAGCCACTTGCCTGGCGTTGGCTTCAGCCTGTTTTACCCTCGACCGCTACTCGGCCGCCAATTCATGGCGAGCAAAAGCCGAAAGCGGCTTTAATGAGATTGGTAACCCCGAAATGCTGGCTCTTACACGGATGTTGGCGGCTCAGATCGCCCTTGAAACTTCCGATTTGCCGCGCGCATTGACGGAGTCGGGTGAGGCCTATCGGGTTTTGCTTGAGTTAAAATCGGCACGCCTGGTTGAAGTTGCGCCGGTTTATCTGAATGCCCTGGAACAAAAAGGAATGAACGAGGAAGGCCAACGGGTGACCAATGATCCGGTTTTGAATAAACTTGTCGGTCAGGTGGGAGGTTCTCTTCAGCTCGATTTCCTCAAAGCGGCTTTGCCGTTTGTGCGCTTGTCTGGTAATAGGGCACGCCTGCTCGAACAACTTGAACGTATTGTTTTTTTGGAAGACAGTCTGCGTATCCCCAAACGAAAAATGCAGGCCCAGGAAATACAGGCCAATTACAAGATGCAGCTGAACCAACAGGCCGAGAAGATCCTTCGACAGGAAAACATCCTACTCACTCAGCAGAAGGATCTTCAGCGAAAGCAACTTTTTATCTGGCTTTCTGTTGCGGCGGCTGCTATCATCGCCCTTGTACTTTGGGGAAGGCAAAACCGACTCAAGCGCTTATACCGCGAATCGCAGTTAGTGGTCCAGGCTGAGACGAACCGCTTTTTGGAAATGCAATTGGAAATGGAATCGAAGGAAAGGGAGAGAAAAGAGGAGCTCATCGCCCGACAGAAAGAGGAGTTGAGGCAATATCAATCGAAATCATCCGGCTCCGGAGATTCCGGAAAGGTGTCCTGAGCGATTTCATCAGGAGTCATTGTTTTCCTTGCTTCCCGTTTCTGGCGTGTATGTGTACCCAGTATGCGTCTTTTCTCCGATCTCACTTCTTCGTCTTTGCGCAGAGCCCACAATTTGTCCACATTGACTTTCGCCCCATGCTCAAGGTCCATCAGTGGCCTGGGATAATCGATACCCATGCGGATGCCGAACAGGGTTTCATCCATCAGCGTCATCGTCCAAGGTTGATGAAGCAATGGTACGGGCAGTGATGCGATTTCGGGTACCCATTGCCGTGTGAAGACACCTTCTGCATCGTGTTCCATGGCATTCTTTACAGGATTGTAAACCCGTATGGTGTTGACTCCCGTGGTGCCGGCCTGCATCTGGATCTGTGGGAAGTGGATACCCGGCTCGTAGTCCAGAAACACCCTTGCGAGGTGATAAGCCCCGTGGCGCCAGTCTTGCCCTAAGTGATGAGCCAGAAAGGAAACCACCAAGGCGCGCATGCGGAAATTGATCCACCCCGTGGCTTCGAGGCAACGCATGCAGGCATCCACAAGCGGGATGCCCGTGCGCCCTTGTTCCCATGCGCGAACCAGGTCGGGCCGGTATTGACGTTCTATTTTTTCATAACCCCGGTTGATGCATTCGGTTTCGTAGCGGCATTCGACTTCGAATTTCTGGATGAAGTGGCAGTGCCATTTTATGCGTTCCAGGAAATTAAGGTACGGGCGCTTTACGCTGGCAGTCTTCAGGTATTCGTGCGTGGCCTGATAAACCTGACGGATGGAGATGTTTCCCCAGGCCAGGTAAGGAGAAAGACGTGAAGAGGACGACCGGCTGAGAGATGGCTTGGAGATGTGTTTGGAGTAATTCACTCCCCGTTCCTTCAAGAATGAACGGAGGTAACGGTGAGCATACTCCTCGCCGGCAGGCTGAAAGGCCGTCGGATAGTCATTCATCGAAGCAAGAAGTTCGTCGGATAACGGATAGGGGTTTACGAAATCAATAGAATCCTGTCGTACAAACCGGTTTTCAATCTGTGGCTGCGACATGGTTCGGAACCACTGCCAGTCCCATTCGTCGCGGTCGTTGATGCCGCGTTGGATGCCGTCGCGTTTACATTCCTTCCAGCGGATTCCTCGCTCTTCGAACAGGGTTTTCATCCGCAGGTCGCGGTCGAAGGTGCGCTGTGTTCCGCTTTCCCGGTAACTGAATACAGTATCGATCTCGAACTGCGCGGACAAAAACGAGAACACTTCTTCTGCTTCCGCATAAAACACGACCACCTCCTTGTTCCATTCCCTAGCTGTCGCATTGAGATGGAGGAGGGAATGGTATTGGAACTGCAAATGACGCAGCGAGGTGTCCGGTGCCTGAATCAACGACGGTTCGAAAAGGAGTATTCTCAGGTAAGGCAAATCCGACGATTCAGCCAAAGAAAGAGGCTCGTGGTCGCGATGTCTCAGATCGCGCTTGTGCCAAACCAGGTGAATGCGGGAGCGGGCCATGTCAGACGGAACAACAACCGGCGGGCTGGAAGGTTCAGTCTGATGGCCATGTTCATTCAGAAACAGTGCTCGTTTCAAGCATTGAGCCGGACTGCAGGCTCAAAGGGGTTTTCCGCAATGCGGACACTTTGCCTGTTCCCTGGAGCTATTGAGCTTGTCCATGAAGGATGCACTGAGGATACCGGCGGGTAAGGCGACCAGGCCGATGCCAAGGATAGCGATGATGCTGCTGATGATTTTGCCTCCTGCGGTAACCGGCACCACGTCGCCATATCCAACCGTGGTGAGCGTGCAAATCGCCCACCACAGGGTGGCCACGATATTGGGAAATGCATCGGGTTGAACATCGCGCTCGAGGTAGTACATCAGTGTGGACGACACCACCAGCAATAGCCCGGCCAAGAATGCTGTCGTATTAAGTTCAGAATGCTTTTCCTTCACCACCTGGATGATGAGGTGCAAGGCCAACGTGTAACGTCCCAGTTTGAATAAGCGGGCAATGCGGAATAATCTCAGCACACGTATCACCCTCAGATCAATAGGGAAAAGCAATGGAAGATAGGCGGGAAGTACCGCCAGCAGATCGATAAGGGCGACAGCTGAAAAGAGGTATCGAATCGTGGCTCGTCTAAACCCGATTCCCGGGTACTTCAAATCGGCTGTGATCAAGCGGAAGATGTATTCCAGTGTAAAAACCGCTACCGAGAAGTATTCAAAAGCCACGAACCATCTTGAATACGACTCCCAAACCGAAGGGAAGGATTCCAAAACAATGGCAAGGACATTCAACAGAATCAATGCGGCGAGGCTCTGGTCGAACAAGCGCGCAGCCAGGGTCTCCTTATTGTTTTCGTCAATGATTCTGTACAATCGCTCGCGGAAATACATAAGTAATTCGGGTTGTTTACATCCCGAAGTTAAGTCGTGAACACATTCCGGAGGCAATGCTGTTCCAGGAAACAGACCATCTGTTGAACTAAACGCGAGTTTTCTATCGATCGGGTTGTAGAATTTCTTTTTTCTGGCAAAATGTCTTAGGGTATGGCGACCTCCCTACCATGCTCATTATGGATTTCACCCCCCGTTTTATCACTTTTCACCCTAGTAAATGCGGTCAAACGTCACTTTTTACTTGCAAACCTTGCAGTATTCAACTAATTTGCATTAAACAAAAAGGAGACCTGTTGCAGGTCGACGTTTTGATCCCGCTATCCACTGTTGTTCAGTGGATAGTAGTGCTCAGTAACCTAAACCCAAACCAAGCTTCTGGAATTGTTGATTTCCGGTATTTTGCCGGGACGATAAACTTATATTATATATAATATTGATAATCAAAACCATAAAGAAAATCAAAAACAGAACATTCTAATCATAAACTTACACATGAAAAACTTCAACCCCCGCCTCCGACACATGGCCTTGGTCTGCATGCTTGCCGGAGCCAGCTTACCCGCAGTCCAAGCTCAGAACCATGGCAACATCAGCATCGTGCCTATGGTATCAACCGTATGTTACGGTACTCAGCTGAGTGCTTCTATTTCCGGTAACAGCTTTCAGGTTCAATCCTACCAGTGGAGCACCGGAGCGACTTCCTCAACTACTCAGGTTTTCGCCTCGGGACCGGTTACGCTTACCGTTACCGGTCGTACAGGAAATGGTAACAACGGCAGACCGGTGACGATCACCCGGACCGTAAATTACAATGTATTGCCGCAGCCGTCCATTTCGGCCACCCTGGGTCCTTGGGTTTGCAAAGGCGACAGGGTTGAGCTCGAAGCCACCCCCGGCTACGACGGTTATGTATGGAGTGACGGAACCCAGGGTTCGACCTTCAGCCGTCTGATGGACAATCAAATCAGTGGACCGGTACTCGACACCGCCACCATCAGCTACACAGCCATTCTCAAAAACGTATGTACAGCCCAATCCGCACCTGAGGTGATCCGCGCTATCCGTAAGCCTACCGTTGGAAGCCTGTTCTGTGGCAACACAAGCCTCTCAACCTCCGATTCTATTCGTGTCGGTCTGGTGTTGACCTACCTCTATCAGCCTTCTTACGAGGTGGAGTTCGCGCAAGTGAGCGATCCTACGATCGTTCAAAGTGTGATCACCGGAAGTGCTAAGCGTTGGGTTTCCCTCTCCTCGCTCACGCCTGGTGAGAATTACTATGTCCGTGTCCGTCCTATCATCAATGGCATCGCTTATTGCTATGGCGAAGCTTGTGAGATCGGAATTGCATCAGCCAACAAGGTAATGGGCAATACCGGGATGAACAATGGCCCCGTTGTACGTTATGAGATCTTCACCATCGACGGCCGTTATATGGCTTCTCCCACCGCAAGTGAATTCAGCACGCAGTGGTTCCGCAACAGTCTGCCCAAAGGCACCTATGCTGTTATCGAGTACACCACCAACGGCACGGGTACCCGCAAAGTAATGTCAAACTACGACTTCTGATCGGAGACAACGCCCGAACTGACCAAGAGGCTGTCCCAACCGGGCAGCCTTTTTTTATTGGGGCGTCGTGATCAAAGGTTCTTCAGGACTTCTCCCAGGGTGTCGGTGAATCCCACGCCGTCGTCTATCCTAACTTTACTCAGTTTGCCGTAGGAGACCAGACCCCAGAGAATGATTTCCTTGAGGAAAGCCCGTTCAGCAGGGTCTTTTAAGGGGTGGAATTTATCGATCAGTCCATCCAATGCGGGAATACGGTCAAGCTGTTGGCGGTATGCCTTGTCGTCGAGGTCGTCAGTGAGCTGGCAATCCCCTGAGTTTCCGGCGAACCATTCAACTATTTCGTGGTAGGGGCCTCGTTGTTGTTGCTTTTCGAGCTTGGGTACCTTGGGGAAGATGGAATCGAATACCGAACGGGCGGCCTGCTGGATGAGGTGTTCGGCTACGAAACGTGCGCCTTCCTGTTCACCTTCATAAGCGATTTCCATTTTCCCTGTGAGTGCGGGAACGATACCGGAAAAGTCCCCCAGGCGGACAGCGGTTTTCTTGAGTCTGTGTTTCAGCACACGCAGCTCGGCGGCACTCACCAGGTTTTCGTAAGCGGTGATGCTCATGCGGGCGCTGATTCCGCTTTTCACATCCACGTATTCGCTGGATCTTGCTTCAAAAGCCACTTGTTCGATGAGTTGACGGGCCAGGTGAGGGACCGTCACCAACTCCTCCTGGGCGGGAAGAGTCCTTACTTCCTGAGCCGTGATTTTTGCTGCAGTGGCGATATCGGGGGGATAGTGGGTGAGGATCTGTGAGCCGATACGGTCCTTCAATGGGGTGACGATGCTTCCGCGGTTGGTATAGTCCTCGGGGTTAGCCGTGAATACGAACTGGATGTCGAGCGGGAAACGAAGCTTGAATCCGCGGATCTGGATATCTCCTTCCTGCAGGATATTGAACAAGGCCACCTGGATACGGGCTTGCAGATCGGGCAATTCGTTGATGACGAAGATGCAACGGTTGGCGCGCGGAATGAGTCCGAAGTGGATCACACGTTCGTCGGCATACGACAGTTTCATGTTTGCCGCTTTGATGGGATCCACGTCACCGATCAGATCAGCCACGGTGACATCGGGTGTGGCTAGTTTTTCAACGAATCGTTCATCACGGTGCACCCAGGCGATAGGCGTCTCGTCCCCTTTTTCAGCGATCAGATCCTTCGCATAGCGCGAAAGCGGTCTGAAAGGATCGTCGTTCACCTCACTGCCTGCTACTATGGGCATCCATTCGTCGAGCAGGTTGACCAGCATGCGTGCCATGCGGGTTTTGGCTTGTCCACGCAGTCCGAGCAGATTGATGTGATGCCTGGCAAGTATGGCACGTTCGAACTCGGGAATGACTGTATTTTCATAACCGAAGATGCCAGGGAAAGGCTGCTCGCCCCGACCGATTACGGTAATTAGGTTTTGACGGAGTTCGTCACGGATGGATTTCGTAAGGTAACCGGTTGCTTTCAGGGCACCGAATGTGCGGATATCGGGGGCGTTGTTGTTCACTTGGGTTGGGTTAATGGAGTATGAAGAAGGATTGGAAAGGTATTGATGTGGTTTTCTGTAATGCTTATTGGTTTTTAGTGCTTTCCCGGGCAACAAGTTTCCACTCATCGTTGTCCTGCTTCATCCAGATCTGCATGATCTGCAAGTCAAGTTCAAGTGGCTTTCCATCGAGAAAAAGGGATACCTCGGCCTCCATGTTGATCACGACGCCTTGTCCGATGAGACGGAATCGGATGTTGCGCGGATTGATTTTCCGATAATCGTGTTTCCCGCTGACAACAGAACGGATCACTTCAGCCTTGGTCTGTATCAGCCCGTTGCTATGGACATAGTTGATATCGTTGTCCAGCAGCAGGTTTAATCCTATACTGTCTCGGGAGAGAATGGACTTGTTTAGCAACTCGACCTTCTCAAGTACTTCCTCTTGTATTCTCTTTTCTTGATTGTCGAGATTGGACGACTGCATCACTCCGGCAGGCTGAGCCACCCCCGGTAGGGCCGTCTGGAAAACAACAATCACCCAAGCGCAGGTTGTAAGGAGGATGATACGGACGGGCTTATGACGCATTTTTATTCCGGCGTTGGGTGTAATCTTTGAATACGAGTTGTCCCAGTCCCTTTAGTCCGGCATAGTAAGCCTTGCCTTGGTTCGCTTCTGAGAAGCTGTGGATGAATTGCTGGAGGTATGGATCACGGGCGATCATGAACGTGGTGATGGGGATATGCAGCTTTCGCGCACGTTGTGCTTCGGCATAACAGCGTTCAACAATCTCCTGATCGAGTCCGTTGCTGTTGAAGTAATAGGTTCCGTCCGGATTGCGCAGGCAGCTGGGTTTCCCGTCGGTGATCATGAAGATCTGTTTGTTGGTGTTGCGTTTGCGGCGGAGGATATCCATCGCCAGTTGGAGTCCGGCCACTGTATTGGTGTGGTAGGGCCCTACTTGAAGATATGGCAGGTCCTTAAGCGCCACCGGCCAGGCATCATTGCCAAAGACGATGATATCGAGGGTGTCTTTGGGATACCGTGTCCGAATGAGCTCGGCAAGTGCCATGGCGACTTTTTTAGCGGGTGTGATGCGGTCTTCGCCATACAGGATCATGCTATGGCTGATGTCGATCATCAACACCGTACTCATCTGTGCTTTGTGGTAAGTGTCTTCCACCACCAGGTCGTGTTCGTCGAGCCGGAGTTCATCGATACCGTGAGATACCTGCGCTTTTCGCAGGCTCTCGGTCATGGAGATCCGCTCAAGGGGATCCCCGAAGCGGAAATCCCGGAACTCGCCGGTATGTTCGTCCCCCTGGCCGGTATGGGAAGTCGTGTGCTGTCCGGTTCCGGACTTCCGCAAATCGCCGAAGATCTGCTCCAGGGCGCTCTGGCGGATGAGGCGCTCGAGTTTACCTGTGAGGGCCCTACCTCCTTCGCCCAGTTTCTCTTCCGAACGGATGTAGCCGCGTTTACGCAGGTCTTCAATAAAATCGTCGATGCCATAGTCCGGCGTGGTAAGTCCGTACTCGCGGTCGAGTTCTTTTAACCAGTCGATAGCCTCATCAAATTCACCTGAAGTGTGCACAATGAGTTCCTTGAACACATCGAACAATTTGTCGAAAGGCTCCTGTTCAGGTGCAGTGTATGGGGCGAAGGTGTAGCCGGAGCGCATCGAAAAAACAACAAGCGGTATGCGGTAAAGTTAAGCCTACTCCCGCCTCTTTTATCATAAGTACTGTATAATTAAGGCAACTCCATCAGTAATTCGACGGGATAGGCTGGTCCTTTATGGGGTATTCCGTAACCTTATTTTACAGTTATATCACTAGTGGAATAGTTACTTCGACCTTGAAACTTTGCCTTGTAAGTTCAAATCGCTGTGGATTTTCGACCTATCGGGAAACTACTGGAAATGAAAAGGACAAATCAAAAAGTCCTATTCCAAAACAGAGAAAGGAAATCTCCGACCTTTTTAAAGATGATGAAAAAATCCGAACAACAAGGGTCTCGCCAAAAAACAGATTTACCCCTAATGGTCGTTTAAAGGGAGTCCTCGTTTTTGAAACTCTAACCAGTTGATATATTCATCCCCCTTCCGGTTCACCTCCATCGTGATGCAATCATTCACCGGGCAAACGATCTTACAGAGGTTGCATCCAACGCATTCATCCTGTTTGATGGTATAGGTATTGTATGGGTTGCCTTTCATGATATCAATGGATTGGTGAGAGGTGTCCTCACACGCAATATAACACAGGCCGCAATGAATGCACTTGTCCTGATCGATCTTGGCAGTGACATGGAAATTGATGTCAAGTTCTTCCCATTTGATCACCTTGGGGACTGACAGGCCGATAAAATCATCCAGGTCTTTGTAGCCCTTTTCATCCATCCAGTTATTGAGGCCGTCGCAAAGATCACGCACTATACGAAATCCATAACGCATCGCCGCAGTGCAAACCTGCACATTGCGAGCGCCCAGCAGCATGAACTCCACCGCGTCTTTCCACGTGGTGATACCACCGATCCCGGATATGGGAATGTTTTTCGTAAGCGGATCCTGCGATAGCGTGGTCAGGAATTTCAAAGCGATTGGCTTTACAGCCGGACCACAGTAACCGCCGAAAACCGAATGACCACCAACGTTGGGGTTGGGAACAAGCGTATCGAGATCGATACCGGTCACGGACTGAATGGTATTAATGAGGGATAATCCATTGCTACCGGCCTCCACCACTGCCCTTCCTGCAGGAACCACCGAATGTACATTGGGCGTGAGTTTTGTAATGACAGGGATGCGTGCAACCTCCATCACCCATTCCACCACCATTTTTGCGATCAGGGGATCCTGCCCAACACTGGCCCCCATACCGCGTTCAACCATTCCATGCGGACATCCGAAGTTGAGTTCTATTCCATGGGCTCCCGTGTCCTCCACTTTTTTCACCATCTCGTGCCAGCTTTCGCGGTTGTTGTCGGCCATCAGGGAAACCACCATTGCGCGGTCAGGGAATTCTTTCAACACCTCCCTGATTTCCTTCAGGTTGATCTCCAGCGGACGGTCAGAGATGAGTTCAATGTTATTGAATCCCATCACTTTCTGACCGTTGTATTCTACGGACGAATAGCGGGAAGAAACGTTTTTCACCTGCGTTCCAAGCGTTTTCCAAACCACTCCTCCCCAACCGGCCTCAAAGGCACGCATCACATTTATCTTTTTATCGGTGGGCGGTGCTGATGCAAGCCAGAATGGATTCGGGGACTTTATGCCCAGGAATTCGGATGATATGTTCGCCATTTGCTTTCTTTTGATAGAATTAAAATTCGACTACTTCTGACTTTTATGCAATGTTCAGGTAATGCAATATGGCTTTTGCTCCATCTTTTCCTTCCTGGACAGCATTCACTACTTCACGTCCACCGTTCACGCAATCACCGCCGGCAAACACCCCTTTTAAATTCGTGCTTCCATCATCACCAATAAGTATCCTTCCGTTTTGGTTTTTAATATCGGATTCAGTCAGCAATCCCGTGAACGGCATTTGTCCCGCGGCCTTGATGATCATATCTACATCGAGTGCAAAGGTCTCGCCGGTATCCATCGGACTCCGTCTGCCGGACCTGTCCGGATCACCCAGAGTCATTTTTGAACAAACCAATTGCTTCACCTTGCCTTTCTCATGAATCACTTCTTTGGGTGCGGCCAGCCAAATGACTTTACACCCATCCAGCAATGCAAGATCGAGTTCCACATCTGTACAGGGTTTTTCAGTCTCGGTACGCCGGTATATCAGGGTGACATCACTCGCTCCCAGTCTGCGTGATTGCGTAGCTGCGTCGATAGCGGTCATTCCCATGCCTATGACCGCTACCTTATCGCCTACAGGAACCGAAGGGAATGCGTTGGTTCGTAACCGATAGATAAACGACAGGGCATCGACCACTCCTTCTGCTTCTTCCCCCGGAATATCCAAAGACCTTGCGATACCCACTCCAACCCCAAGGAATACAGCATCGAATGATTTTTGTAAATCAGCAAGCTCTATGTCCTGGCCCAAGGCAGTATTGTATTCAATATTGATCCCCCCTATGGCGGTAATAAAATCCACTTCGTTGTTGCAAAATTCCGGTGTCACCTTATAGGCAGCTACGCCATAAGTCATCAAGCCCCCACCTTTTTCTTCTTTTTCATAAACGGTTACATCCACCCCTTCCAATGATAAGGCATGAGCACACGCCAGGCCGGCAGGGCCTGCTCCAACGACAGCAACCTTTTTTCCGACAGACGGCTTTCGACGGAAGAGAGGCCATTTTTGAGCAATGGCATCTTCGGTTGCATAGCGCTGAAGTTTAGCTATGTGTATCGGTTCTTCCTCCAGTAAATTGAAAACACAGGCCCCTTCGCAGAGTTTTTCGACAGGACAAACCCTGGAACAACCTCCGCCCATGATATTGGATGATAAAATCGTTTTCGCGGACCCTTTGATATTTCCTGATGCGATCTGTTTAATGAACATAGGCACATCGATGCCGGTAGGGCAAGACTTCGTACAGGGTGCATCGTAGCAATTGATACAGCGGTTGGCTTCAATCACAGCACCTTCCGGATGATCATAGGGGGGGTGTACATCAGAAAAGTTCTTTTCGTAGTCGGAGGGACTCAATCTATGATTTGCAATTGCCATGATGAACGGTATTAAAAACGTATGTATTAAAGTTCTGTGATGGGTCCGTAGGATTCGGGACGCCTATCGCGGAAGAACTGCCAGGTGGCACGTACCTCTTCGATCATATCCAGATTGAAGTCAGCGACCAGCAGCTCGTCCTTATCTTCAGAAGCAAGGGCAAATATCTGGCCTCGCGGATCAACGAAATACGAGGACCCGTAAAATTTTCCGAGGTTCCATGGTTTTTCCTCTCCCACGCGGTTGATGCATCCCATAAAATATCCATTTGCTGCAGCGTGCGCAGGTTGTTCCAGCTTCCACAGGTATTGAGAAAGACCGGCCACCGTAGCAGACGGATTGTAAACAATTTCCGCACCGTTCAGTCCCAGGCAGCGGGCGCCCTCCGGGAAATGGCGGTCATAACAGATATACACCCCGACTTTCGCATAACGGGTTTGAAAAACAGGATACCCCAGGTTGCCGGGTTTGAAAAAGAACTTTTCCCAAAAACCGGAGGTGTGTGGAATGTGGTTTTTCCTGTATTTACCCAGGTAAGTACCATCCGCATCAATTACCGCCGCCGTGTTGTACAACACTCCAGCCTGTTCCTTTTCGTAAATAGGAACGATGATCACCATGTTGTATTTTTTGGCATAGGTAGCCATCAGCTCAGTCGTGGGACCGGGAACTGTCTCTGCGGATTCGTACCACTTCTTATCCTGCCCCGGACAGAAATAGGGAGTATTGAAGATCTCCTGAAGGCAAAGTATCTGTACGCCTTTTTTACCCGCTTCTTCTATGATTGGAATATGTTTCTGCACCATTGCATTGACGATTTCAGCAATGGTTCCTTCTCCTTCTGTTTTTGGCAGGCTCATCTGAATGAGTCCGGACCTGATGATTCTTGGCATAGTGCGTTAATTTATTAGATGATACCGTTCGTTTTGTTTCTTTTGATGAATTGGCCGTATCCTTTTTTCAGGAGCAGTTCATTGTTTTCTACGGCCACCCGGCCTCGAAGGATGACTGTCTGGCATTTGCCCTTGAGTGACATCCCCTCGTAACCGGAGTAGTCGCAATTCATGTGATGTGTTTTTGCAGAGATCACATGCTCCTCTTTCGGATCGATGATTACGAGGTCTGCGTCTGATCCTGCAGCGATGCATCCTTTCCTGGGAAACATGCCGAATATCTTTGCTGCATTGGTGGAGGTGACTTCCACGAATTTATTCAGGCTGATGCGTCCTTTATTGACACCTTCCGAAAACAACAACTCCATCCTGTTTTCAATAGCCGGATGTCCATTCGGAATTTTGGAGAAATCGTTTTCTCCCATTTTTTTCTGTTCCCACATGAACGGGCAGTGGTCTGTTGCAACGACCTGAACCGACCCCTGATCAATTCCTGCCCACAAAGCATCCTGATCCTTTTTTTCACGCAGTGGTGGTGACATCACCCATTTCGCAGACTCAAACCCTTTATTGTAAAGGGATGCATCGAGTACAAGGTATTGAATGCAGGTTTCCGCGAATACTTTTTGATTTCTTCTGGCTGCATCACGGATGTGGTTCAATGCTCCTTCGCACGTCATGTGTACAACATACGCCGGAACACCGGTATGGTAAGCCATGTCGGAAAATCTCCCGGTAGCTTCCGATTCCGTGATTTCCGGTTGAGACAGGTAGTGATAGAGCGGCGATAACTTCCCCTCTGATCTGAATTTTTCGACCAGGAAATCAATCATGTCTCCGTTCGTGGCATGTACGGTGACCATGCCGCCCTGTTTTTTCACTTCATTCATGAGTCCCACCATTTGACGGTCATCGATCATCAATGCCCCTTTATAGGCCATGAAGGTTTTGAAAGAAGTGATACCCTCTTTATCAATCAGCTCTTTGATTTCCTCTTTTGTATCTTCATTGAAATCAGTAACGGCCATATGGAACGAATAATCCCCTACGGCATTGCCATCGCTTCGGCTCTTCCATTCGTTCAGCGCATGGCGGAGTGATTTCCCCTGAGTCTGAAGGATAAAATCAATCACCATGGTGGTTCCGCCGTGCAGAGCTGCGGCAGTACCGGTTTCATAACTATCGCTGGAAAAGGTGCCCATAAAAGGCATGTCAAGATGTACATGCGGATCAATACCTCCAGGAACGATGATCTTGTTGCTGGCATCAATGATGCGGTCGGCCGTAACATCGAGATTCGTACCGATCATACTGATTCTTTCACCTTCTATGAAAATATCCCCGGTGAAATCTTCAGATGCGGTGACAATTCTTCCGTTTTTAATGAGTATGGACATGTTCTGTTTTTATAGATTGAAACTCACGTCGGTATACGTGATGTCGATTAAAGTATGCCGGCATTCATAAATTTATCCATGTCAGATGACTACTTTGTTTTCATTGCGATGATTCCCGATGGAAAATACAAAATAGGTTATTCCCGACACAAAGAAGCCGACAAACCATGCATAATTGTATAAATGTCCGATCCATTCCGGGAAGCTCGATCGGGGAATGACATTTACAGTCATTAAAAATCCGGGTATATTGGGCACGATACCCAACAGCATGGCAATAACGGCCATTCGGTTGAACCCATTTCCATAACTATAGATACCGCTGTGGGAATAGAGGTCCTTAACCAGTAACTCTTTTTTTCTCAGGAAATAATAATCGGCGATCATGATCCCCCCGATCGGGCCGAGTAGGCTGGAGTATGCGATTAGCCATGTAAAAATATAGCCGTTCGGATCGGCGATCAGTTTCCACGGCAGTATAAGCACACCGATCACTCCTGTGATATAACCACCGATGCGAAAGTTTATTTTACTTGGATAAAGGTTCATGAAATCATTGGCTGGACTTACAATGTTGGCAGCGATATTGGTCGCCAGGGTTGAAACCGCCACGGCTATCATGGCCAGGCTTACCAGTACTTTGCTGTCAAACCGTTCTGCCAGCACCAATGGATCCCAAATCATCTCTCCATAGATGATCAATGTGGCAGAAGTGACCACTACTCCGATGAAAGAAAAAATAGTCATCGAAGGAGGCAATCCCAGTGCCTGTCCTTTTATTTGAGCCTGCTGGCTTCTTGCATAACGTGTAAAGTCGGGTATGTTAAGCGACAAGGTAGCCCAGTATCCCACCATACCGGTAAGCGCCGGAAAAAAGAATTTCCAGAATCCGGAGGTGGTATCAAATTTCGCGGGTTGTGCTAAAATAGGTCCCAAGCCTTTCGCTTGTATAATGGCCCAGAGGAAGAGGGCAGCAGCGGCCAGGGGAAGAAAGAATGCCTTGAATACCAGCAAACGCCGAATACTTTCCACGCCCTTGCTAACGACAACCATATTGAGGATCCAGAAAAGCAGGAAAGAGATGGCCGGGCCTGTTTGTAGACCGAAAGAGTCCGGAAAAACCTTGGGCAACAACTCGACCGAAGGGAACCAGCATTTAAACATCAGGTAAAGGGCATACCCTCCTATCCAGGTCTGAATTCCAAACCAGCCACACGCAACAATAGCACGAAGGATCGCCGGGATGTTCGCTCCTTTCACTCCGAAACTTGCCCGGGCAAAAACCGGGAAAGGGATGCCGTATTTGGCCCCGGCGTGTCCGTTCAGGATCATCGGAACAAGTACGATCGTATTACCAAGGAAAATAGTCAGTATCGATTGCCACCAATTCATCCCCCCCTCGATCAGGGAGCTTGCAAGCATGTAGGTTGGAATACACAAACTCATGCTGATCCATAGAGCAGCGTAATTCCATGTCCCCCAACTTCTGTTTTCAACGGATACCGGTGCAAGCTCTTCACTCACTAATCCCGCATTGTCTGCCGTTGGAATAATCTCAGAACTGCTTTTATTCATCTTGATGAATCATCTAAAACGGGGGGGGCTTTTTAAAGAATAGGCAGGTTTAGCAGCAATGCTGGTCGGCAATTTTCAATGCTTCGGAGATGATGGCCAGGCCTTCATCTATCTGGTCTTTGGTAACTGTCAGGGGCGGAACAACGAATATCCAGTTCCAACGAACGTAGGTGAACATGCCCAACTCCTTGATCTTTGCTGCTACCTGGTTCATTATGGCCATCTCCGCCGGTTTTGCATTCCAGGGAGCCATGGGTTCTTTCGTTGTCCTGTTCTTCACCAATTCGATGCACCCGAACAAACCGGTGTTTCGGAAATCCCCAATGGAAGGGTGCTTATCGATAAGTGGCTGCATTTGCTGGTCTACATAGCGACCCATTGCAGCAGCATTTTCTACCAGATTTTCTTCCTCGTAGATATTCAGAACTTCCAGTGCTGCTGCACAGGCGACCGGATGTGCCGAGTAGGTAAGTCCCAAAGGGAGCATCCGCTCATCGAAATGATGTGCGATCTTGTCTGATACCATCACGGCACCCAGGGGTAAATAGCCGGAGGTGATCCCCTTGGCCAGAGTCATGATATCGGGTACTACGCCATGATGCTCTGTAGCAAACATTTTTCCAGTGCGGCCGAACCCGCTCATTACTTCATCAGCGATGATCAATATCCCGTATTTATCCGCGATCGACTTGATTTTTTTCCAGTACCCCGGAGGATATTTGATACATCCCGAGCTCCCGGATTCCCCTTCTAAAAGGATGGCGGCAATGCTATCCGGATTCTCGTACTGTATGATGCGTTCTACATGACGAGCACAGTTCTCCGCGCATTCTTCGGGCGTTTCACTTTTCCAGGGACAACGGTAGAAATAGGGGTTTTCGACATGTACAAAATGTGGCGCCCCTTCATGATCGGCAGCGAATTTACGAGGATCCCCTCCTGCACCAAGAGTAGCATAAGTGGCACCGTGGTAGGATTGGTATTGCGCGATGATCTTGTATCTTCCTGTGTATAGTCGTGCCAGTTTAATGGCGTTCTCATTGGCTTCGGCTCCTCCGAGCGTAAAAAAGGATTTTGTTAATCCCGGAGGTGCGATTTCTGCCAGCTTTTTACCCAGTTCTCCGCGAACTTTCGTGACCATGCCCGGATAAACGTAACACACCTCCGTCATTTGCTTGTAAACGGCATCACGAACTTTCAAATTACCGTGGCCGATGTTTACATTCATCAGCTGAGATGAGAAATCGATATACCGCTTCCCGTCGTAATCGTACAGGTAGACCCCATCGGCGCGCTCGATACACATCGGATCAAGGCCCGATTGTTTCGACCAGGAGAAAAGCGTGAAATCGGAATTGTTCCTGCGTATGATATCCCGCTCCTGTTGTGTCATTATTTCTTGTTCCATCTTTCTCATCTATTCAGTTTCAACTCATCCAGTTGGTGCGCGCCTCGGGATTCCACTTGGTGGTGGTTTTTTTCAGTTTGGTCCAAAACGCAATCGAACTTTTCCCGGTCAGATCTCCTACTCCGAATTTCGATTCATTCCATCCTCCGAATGAAAACGGCTCGCGTGGAACCGGCACCCCTATATTAACACCGATCATTCCGGCACTGGCATTCTCAATGATATAACGGGCCGCCCCCCCGCTTTGGGTGAATACAGCAGCAGCATTTCCATATGGATTGGCGTTTTCAATCGCGAGGGCTTCGTCCACGTCTTTGGCACGCATTATGGAGATCACCGGTCCAAAAATCTCTTCACGCGCCACACTCATGTCAGGGCGAACGTGATCGATCACGGTTGGCCCTACATAATACCCTCCTTCTTTTCCCTGTACGGTCGTGTTCCTTCCATCTACCCGGATGGTGGCGCCTTGAGCCTCCGCTTCTGAAATGTACCTTTCGATTCTTTCTTTGGCCGACAAACTGATTACAGCGCCGAGATTTTCTCCCGGGATTACCTTTTTTGCTTCTTCGCAGATCAGGTCGATGATGTGATCAACGTTTCCAACGCCTACCATGGCGGAAGCCGCCATGCACCGTTGTCCTGCACATCCTGACATGGAAGCACTTACATTGCTTGCAGTCATCTGCGGATGCGCATCTGGCAAAACCATGAGGTGGTTTTTAGCTCCACCCAACGCAAGAACACGCTTGAGATTCGCGGAAGCTCTGGCATACACAATCTTGGCCACCTTGGTGGAGCCCACAAAGGAAACCGCCTCGATACCGGGATGGTCGCAAATGGCTTCTACAATTTCACGGTCGCCGTTTACGATATTGAGAACGCCATCCGGTAATCCGGCTTCTTTAAGCAGTTCCACAATTTTCATTGAGCTCAATGGCACCACTTCGGACGGTTTGAGGATCATGGTATTCCCCAGCGCGATTGCATTGGGGATGGTCCAGTTTGGTACCATGCTCGGAAAGTTAAAAGGCACGATGGAAGCTACCACTCCCAGAGGATAATAGTCTGTGCGACACTCCACTCCCTTGGATACTTCCAGGATTTCCCCGCCGGTAAGCTGCGGAAGAGAACAGGCGAATTCGGTGAGCTCAATGCTTTTCTCAACTTCTGCACGGGCCTCGTCAACTGTTTTTCCATTCTCTTCCTGGACCAATAGGGAGAGCTCTGTCATGTTTTTCTCAAGAAGTGTTTTGTATCGGTAGAAAACCTGCACACGCTCCTTGATCGGTACTTTAGACCAGGCTTTAAATGCCTCTGCTGCAACTTTTACTGCTGCATCCAGGTCGGATACAGTCGACAGTGCTACTTGGGATAAAAGAGAGCCGTCAAGGGGAGAGTGTACATCCAAAAACTTATTTGCGGCGGAAGGGACGATTTGTCCTCCTATATGGTTCTCAATGCGGGGATACTTCATACTCTGCTTTTTAATGTGGATAACCTAATCAAAGGTATAGTATAACGCATTCATTTACAATAGTACAGCCAAGTGAGCACGCAAGTTATTAACATGCTTTCTGGGCGCTGGTGATGCTGAAGAATGGAAACTAAGCTGTTGCTTCAGGTCCAGATGAAATACCGGGAGCGGATCATCCCGATCCGGCTCTAGCACTCCCATTCATGAAAAACCATTTCAGTCGATTACGGACATAAGGAACACCCGATATTGCACGGCTTTCGCCGAGCATTGGTTCGGCTAACGGGCTTTGTGCTGATTGCCTGGGAATAACCGATGCTGAGAGTATCGGTTCAATAGTCAGTAGGTATTGTGTGATGTGGTTGCCCCCATGGTTCGTACATTTTCAGTTTCACGCGAATCAGATTCACCTCGTCGCAATCGTAAAGGCATAGCTGTGCCGAAAAAGGACCACTGTGTTCGGAAGGAGAGATTCACAGACGGCACTTTTAGTCATAACAGCACACCGTAAATCCCTAACTTCGTGCACCTTTCGACGATGTCTGTCCGTACCCGATTCGCGCCTTCTCCCACCGGCCCCCTGCACATGGGGGGAGTCCGGACCGCACTTTACGCATACCTGTTCGCACGCCGCCACAAAGGGCAGTTCATCCTGCGTATCGAGGACACCGACCGCAACCGCTACGTACAAGGAGCGGAAGAGTACATCATTGAATCGCTTAAATGGTGTGGCATACTTCCGGATGAAGGGGTAGGCTTCGGAGGTCCCCATGCCCCTTACCGGCAAAGCGAACGGAAAGAACAAGGTGTATATGCTGTTTTTGCGAAACGCCTGATGGATGCGGGTCATGCCTATTACGCGTTCGATACTCCTGAAGAATTGGAGGCGGAACGCAAGAGGGCGGAATCCCTTGGCAATCCTGCCTGGCAATACGATGCTGCAACACGTCCTGTCATGCACAATTCGTTGAACATGTCGGATGGGGAGGTTTCCGACCTGTTGCAAAAAAACACTCCTCATGTGATCAGGCTCAAGGTCGAATCCGGTCGTACTATCGCCTTCAACGACATGGTACGCGGCGATGTATCATTCGATAGTTCACTTGTAGACGATAAAGTGTTGATCAAGGCCGATGGCATGCCTACCTACCACTTGGCCCACATCGTGGACGATATCCTGATGGAGGTCACGCATGCTATCCGAGGCGAGGAGTGGCTGCCATCCGCCCCTGCTCATATACTCATCTACGAATATCTCGGTATCGCACAGCCGAAATATGCTCATCTGCCTCTGTTGCTGAAGCCCGAGGGTAATGGCAAACTGAGTAAACGCGACGGCGACCGCCTGGGATTTCCGGTGTTTCCCCTCGAATGGAAAGATCCCGCCAGCGGAGAAGTTTCATCGGGCTACCGCGAGAAAGGCTACTATCCCGAGGCCTTCATGAACATGCTGGCCATGCTGGGGTGGAATGACGGTACGGAGCAGGAGCTGTTCAGTATGGAAGAGCTCATCGAGCGCTTCGATTTCGAACGGGTTCACAAAGCCGGTGCCCGTTTCGATCCGGAAAAAGCCAAGTGGTTCAACGAGCAATGGCTGCGCAAACAGTCTGATGAGATCCTGGGAGGACATCTTGCCCTTCAAGCCGAAAAAGTTTTCGGAGCAGAGCAGCACATCGTATCGAAAGCGTATTGTACCGGCGCCGTACGTTTGCTGAAGGACCGTGTTCAGTTCGAAGGTGAATTCCTGGAGAAAGGACGTTACCTCTTTGAAACACCTGCTGAGTACGATGAAAAAGTGGTCGCGAAACGCTGGAATCCCACCGCAAAACAGTTTGTCGAAAGTTTCATTCCGGTATTGGAGTCGGCAGCTGAGTTCCGTGCGGAGCCTTTGAAATCTTCTTTCGAACAGCATGCAGCCGCAAGTGGAATCAAGCCGGGTGATGTGCTGCAACTCTTCCGGGTGATCGTCAGCGGACAGGGCAGTGGAGTAGATCTGTTCGGTATGGTGGAATTGCTCGGCAGGACCGAAGTGATCAACCGCATCCAACGGGCATTGCTGCAATTGCCCTCTTGTTGAATCCATCCTGAATCACCCCAACACCAAATTACAACACCAAGTATAGCTGTCATGAGTACCGAAAAGGGACCGAATTTTCTGGAAGAGATCGTCGCCGAAGACGTGAAGAACGGCAAGCATGGAGGACGTGTACTCACCCGATTCCCTCCCGAGCCGAATGGATACCTGCACATCGGCCATAGCAAGTCGATCTGCTTGAATTTCGGATTGGCGCAACAGTTCGGTGGTAAGACCAACCTGCGTTTCGACGATACCAATCCGGAAAAGGAGGAGACCGAATACGTAGACAGCATCAAAGCCGATATCCAATGGCTGGGATTCCAATGGGCGCAAGAGTTGTACGCCTCGGATTACTTTCCGCAGCTCTACGATTTCGCCGTTCGGTTGATCACAATGGGGCTGGCTTACGTAGACGACAGCAGTGCTGAGGAAATCGCCTCCATGAAAGGTACGCCTACCGAGCCAGGCGAGGACAGCCCCTACCGTTTACGCAGTACCGAGGAGAACCTCGACCTGTTCGATCGGATGAGGAAAGGGGAGTTCAAGGATGGTGAAAAGGTGTTACGTGCCA
>JBJOER010000248.1:0-34314 GCA_046049215.1 Bacteroidota bacterium
TCGGTTTTCGTTTTTTTGCACAAACCCCGTCGTTCAGCGATTTAGAAATTTTACTTTTGATCGTATGAGAGTTCTCCTCGCCCTGGTCTTTCTGGTCTGTATTGGCAGGACTCCGCTTTACTCTCAGTTCGTATCACAGGAAATCGTATTGGAAGATGGCCAGGGAAGCGGGTTGAAAAACAGTAAATCGATCCTCGACGGATATGGTGGATTCTATCTTGTCGGATCACAGAGCGACGCACGCGGCTTGTTGCTTCACATCGACTCGTCCTTCGCCGTTCTTTCCTCCACGATCTATAGCGGGGGCGCCTGGCCGGTTGTGTTTCCGGACATGATCTTCGATGATATTGAACGACTCGATGACGGAAGCCTGGTCCTTTGCGGGCAGGTAACGGATACTGTTACCGGCAAGGTTAATGCACTGTTGATGAAATGTGACTCGGCAGGTAATGCCTCGTGGGCAAGGCAACTGAGCGGAACCGGTTTGTACTCCAGGTTTTCTGCCGTATCGATTTGTCCCGATGGAGGATTGGTCTGTACCGGCAACCTATACAATCCGATTACAACACAACCCGGGCAGCTGCTTATCACCCGAACCGACAGCTCGGGACAGGTTCAGTGGAGCAAGGCCTTTACTGGACTGAATCATGAAAACTCAGGACGAGAGGTGCATATACTTCCTGATGGCAGCTATCTGTTAACAGGATTCACCGAGAACCTGAACCCCTATGAGGGCTGTGCTTTACTGATGAAACTGGATTCGGCAGGCAATGCAGTACAAAGTGTTCGAATCGGGATCAGCAGTCCGTTGCCTTATGCATTCTGTGCCGGAAGTGATATGGTCAACACAACATCCGGACCGGTTCTTTACCTGAGCACCTCCTCGGGAACAGCCTTGATCCGAATTGACAGTTCATTTCAAACCCTACAGGCGCGCTCATTTTCCGGAAGCGGACCAGGCGGGGGATTCTCTCCAATGGTTTACCCCGGGTTTCACATCGTATCCTGCAGTGATGGTGGGGGGATCCTCACCACCAGAAACGGTTTTTCCGGAGAAATAGCCAAGGTGGATTCTGCCGGAAACCTGGAATGGAGCAGGGAAGTCCTCATGCTACTAAACGATGTACATCTTCAGAGCGATGGCTCGATGGTACTCATCGGAGAAGGACCCTTGTTCGGTGTGATGCCGCCGTCGGATCCTATGATGCAAGTATCGCTGCTTCCTCAAATCGGTCTTCAGCGTACCGATAGCCTGGCCCTGGCAGGAAACTGTCTGCAACCGGGCATAACAACGAATGATCCCACCAATCCGACTTACACCATATCCCCCTTGCCGTTAACCGTTATCACAACGGGATCGATGCAACCCGTTTCAGTCACTTCCAATACGGTATCCGTACTGACACGCAGCGGTTGTGTCGACATGCTGGGCGGGGTTGATGAAATGGTAACAGCATCCACTGTGCGGATTTATCCTAATCCGGCATCGGAAAAATTCACCATTGATCACGATTTGAAAGGCGATGTCCGTATGCTGCTTACAGATATCCACGGTCGGGAGCTGATAGAGATGACCAATGTTCATGCAGGAAACAGTTTTACGATGGATGCTCCTCAGCCCGGCATCTATATTCTTACAGTCGACAATGGAAAAAAACGGGTGACTGGTCGAGTGGTTGTTGTGAAATAACCGCTAGACGTTACCGACAAGGTTCTTCACTTTCTTCAGAAGAGCCGCACGGAGATTATCATCTCCGATTACTTTGATTTCTTCGGGAAAGCCCATCACGAAACGTGTCGCCGGCTTCAGGTCATGGACTTCAGCCTCGAAATGGTATTTCTTTTTCTTGTGGTCGTATTTGATCAACGGCGCAGCCATCGGATACTCTTCCTTCAATAAGACAGCGGGGCGCATCTTCATACTCAGTTGCACCTTGTAGCGGCGGCCATTGGGTACGAATCCGAAAACATCGGGGGTTTGGTAACGGTGTTTCTCACGGAATTTCATAGCCGTTTTTTTCACTTCAACACCGGTCATGCGTTCCACGTTGAACAACTTGCATTTCCCGGTAGAGATTTCGTAAGCGGCCAGGCTTTTATAATCGTCGGTAAAACGGATCGGCTCCACGAGACGATCAAGGACATTGCCGGAGTTTAGGCTGTGGTACTTTTTTAAAACCACCTGTCGGCCATTCTGGATCGCGCCTGACAACTGTTCCACGACATGTCCGATGTGGGCGTTCAATAACAATCCGGCGTGTGGAGTAACCAATTGTCTTTCGCTCAGTTTACTAATCAGGCTATTGTGTAACTTGTTCTTTCGTGCTACGGATGCTACCAGGCGGAAAAGAAGGTCGCATTCCTCAGGTGTAAACCGAAGGTTTTCTCCAGTACCATTGGTCGGTATGAACCATCGGTTTTGTTCGTCTCGTCCGACATTGAACCCGATTTCGGCAACCAGATCCAGGTAACGGTAGATTGTTCTTTCGGTGGTATGGAGGTGTTCGGCCAAGAACCGGATGTTTTTGGGAGGGTTAGCCTCCAGCAAACCAATCAGGTTCAGGACCCTGAGGATCTTGTTGTGGTTTTCCATAAGGAAAAATCGTGGTGTTTTAAAAAACCTCTAACAGGGTTTGTTTATTTCACAAAGGTTGTCCAAAAAATCCAAATAATTGCTTGTTTATCACAACCTGTTTTCAACACCATATCAACATTTACTCGATTAAGACAAGCTGGCGGTCAAGATCGATCTTCTTTTTACCCCCATTGGGACCCTTTATGATAAAAGCTTCCGCCATTTCCGGTCCCAGCAAATCGACAAACTTCCGTCGGATCTTCGACATCTTTTCACTAAGTGAGTTGCTCAGGGGGCTACACAACTCATCTGCGCCCTGCTCCATCACTTGCGGATCGTCACGGCGACTCATGCGTCTGATGTTTTCCAGTAATTCGTTCCGGTAACTGGAGACTTCGCTCATTCGGATACCCTCCGGGTGAGCCAGGAACAGAAGGTAAACGGCTCTTTCCAAAGGGCTCAGGCTTACCGGCAGCATGCCCATATCCTTCAAAAACAATCGCTTGCTCCAGCCGGTGATCAATAACCTGGAGGGTTGGCTCAACAACCCATACCGTTCCCGGTAGAGCATTTGCTGACGGATAGCCTCAAACAGGTTAAGCGTATACTGTACAAGCGTACGGGGAACATGTTTCTCGTGTATGATATTCAGGCAGTCGGGGCATATGTCAGCCGTCCGAAGCTTCAGCACGATTTCGCGTTTCTCCTCACAAAAATCCATCATACACCCCCTGCTGTCGCGATGAACAGCGGCAACCATCTTGTCGGGAGCATCGAACATGTGGAGCTTCAACAATATGGAGGCGATCTGATAGGCGATGGGGTATCGGCTTTCTCCTCCTGTGTACCACTCCCACTGCTCCGTATGCACGAAAAAATTTCGGGCACTGTTATCATACCCCGCGAACCAGTTGGGATAGTTACCGTAATCGGTCAATAATACAATCGGTTCTTCTTTAGGAATGGTGTTTTTCGACCTGTGTTTCCGACACAAGGCAAATAGATCTTCCCACGAAAGCAATCGCAGTACCGACTTCTCCATCGCGTCGACAGAGAAATCCATCAGCCTATGCGATTCCTGCCTGCCGTATTTCTGATCATCCGGCAGAAGCAGCCGCAACTCATCGCGGATATCAGGCTCCCGGCCTTCCCGGCTCCCTTTGAATTCGTAGGGGCCGGGAATGCTCATTAAAAAAGAGAGTACGGATTGAAACAGTTCGTCATCGACGCCTTCGGTCCGGATCAGATGCACCTTCATGTTTTCGAAAGATACGCTCCTTTTTGAAACAGGCTGCAAGTTGTTTTCGGTTTCCGCTTACAGAAGCTGAAGGAGTTCATTTTTTTTGTTCGTTGTTGTTTTTCAGAAAACCCCGCTTACGGTTGCCTGAATCTTTCTCTTTGATGAAATCCACCATCGAAGCGCAGACATCTTCCATGGCTAAATTGATGTCCGCCTTTCGGTAATTCCGCACTTCACTTCGGTCCACATTCAGCTGCCGGGCTACACTCCAGGAATCGAAGTCCGCTCCGATAAAACTGAAAGTCCACCGGCCGCTCTCCTTCAGGGCACCGATTCGACTAGCAATTTGAGGGGTGGTGTAATACTGTGATGCGTTTTCCTCTCCGTCGGTCACAACCACCACAACCACATCGTCGAAGGGTGTGATCCGGCGGGAGGTTTCCTGCATACACTGACCCAGCGCATCCAGCAGGGCGGTACTTCCCGATGGCCGGTATTGGTCGGGGTCGAGGGTGGGCGCCTGGTCGGGATGCAAACCTGTGTAGACCTCGCGTGACTCGGAATCGAAAAAACGAAGCGATACAAAGATGGCCTGGCCCGGTACCTCTTGTGCCAGACTTCGGATGGATCTCACCTGAGCGTTGATGGATTCAAGGGTTTCGCGGCGGATGTCGCTCATGCTTCCGCTGGCATCGACAAGGAGCAGGTAATGGGTGGAGGATTTCATGATGTTGTGGATTTAAATAACGACGCAAAGTTGCGCCCTCCGACATCCTGGATGAAAAAAACGACAAGCTTGTCATTGTATAATAATTTGATAATCAATCATAAATAGATTTTTTGACGGTTGAACAATTCTTGTAAAGACAACCGACGGATTGTAAATTTGGAAAACCCATGAAAAAACCCGCTCTTCTCCTCTTTCTGCTGATTTTCACTAAGAATACGGCTGCCCAGAAAGTGTTTTCAGTCGATTTTGCCAGCCAGGCCGATGTGAAAGTTTTCGTTGTCGAATACGAGAGTCAGGCCGATTTACTGGTCTTCAAGGTGGACTACGAGAGTCGGGCAGGGAAGAACAACGGAAAGTGGTTCTTTACCCGGTATGCATCGCAGGCGGACAAAAAAGTCTTTTTCACCGATTACGCCTCCCAGGCTGACGTATTGATCCACTTCGTAAAATACGAGAGCCGGGCTGGATGGCGGAAAAAAGAGAAAACGAGCTGGTTTTATTAGTTCTCTTCACCCTGTTCGGCTGAAGCCTAAGCCCAGAATTTGTTAATCTATTGTTGGGCCTAATCACCCGGATTGGATTCAATTTCGAATCACAAACGCCCACGCACCCCCACACATAGGTGTGTTGGCGCTTTTAAGGCGGAAAAAACCCGCCCCCTCAAAACTGAGGGGCGGGAATTGCCGGTTAAAAAATCGGAAAGCCATAAGCCCCGGATACGCGCGCTTGAATTCTACTTTTCCGGAAAAAGCAAATGGCAGTGGTTTATCAACCCGGAAGGAAAAAGGTAACCGGTGTAGACGATTTTTTTTACCTTACCGTTTTAAATAGAATGCCATTTTCACCGATCCTACGCGAAACACTCATTGATGAGGCCTGGTTTTACGACCAATACAGGATTATCCGTCCTGATTTTCTGGCCTGGTCCACTTTCAGTTACAACCTGGCCGTAGAAGACGCCAAGGACATTTACCAAGAGGTTTTCGTGATTCTCTGGAAAAACATTCACGAAGGTCGGCTCACGGAGCTGACCTGTGAGCCCAAGACGTATGTATTCAGCGTCGGTAAGCACATGATCCTGAATTTTATTAAAAAAAACAACCGTACGGTTACCTATTCAGATCCCGAACTGATTAAGACTACTGATAATCCCTGGAACGCTACACACGAACGCGCCCACAACATGCGGTTTGTAAAGGACATGCTTCAGCAGCTCCCTGAAAAGGACAGGCGTGTACTGGAGCTGTATTACATGGAAGAAAAAGACATGCGCACCATCGCCGAAGAGCTTGGTTACAAGAATGCCGATGTAGCGAAAAAAAAGAAATACGAGGTCTTCCGGAAATTATGCGCCCTGGTAAAACCATCGCTCAAAATCCAGACGGCCTAATTCACATGCAGGAGGAACTTAAAAACCTGGAGCGGGTCGAGCGCTATTTCGAAGGCCGAATGAGTGAGGAGGAGCGGAAGGACTTCGAAGTTGCTTTATTGGTGGACACTGCATTGCAGCATGAGACAGAAACTTATAGAAACCTCCTGCTTGCCATGAAGGATATCAAGTCTGAAACCGTCCACACGAGATTAAAGGAGCTCGATTCAGAACTTGACAATTCATCTTTTGTAAAGAACAGGCGTACTTCAGTCCCTTTTCAACGTGCACTTTTGGCAGCATTGGTGATCCTCGCCATTGGATCAACACTGGTGCTGATGCAAAGAGATTCTTCTGTTCCATTGATAGAAACAGACCTGCTGCCGGTGGAGGAAGGATTGCCTGTATTGATGAGCACAAGTGGGGAAAAGGCATTTGACGATGCGATGTCATCCTTCAAAGCCGGGGAGTACGACAATGCTATCGACGCGTTCCTTCCTCTTCTTGAACAAGAACCGGCAAACGACACTTTGCTGTATTTCACCGGTAATGCGCTACTGCGCAGCGGGCGCCCCAAGGATGCACTACCTTTGTTTCAACAGCTGATTTCCTCGCACTCCTCTGTATACGGACTTAAATCAGAACTGTACAAGGCACTTTGCACATGGGAAACAGGGGTGAAGCAAGAGGCTATAGACCAACTTCGTGAGATCTCTTTTTCGGAAAAGCACCCTTACAGGAAAGAAGCAGGGGCGTTGCTCAACAAGCTTGGGGCTTCCAAATGATCGTCACAGGCGGGTTGTGCGTGGGCTTGCTGCTTTAACACTGCTGGTCTCATCCCTTCTTTTTGTATACGTCCCCGTATTCGGTCAGGTGGATATCCTGTTGAAACAAGGGGACTCTCTTCTCCAAAAACCACTTTATGACAGTGCATATCAACAGTACCGTCAGGCACTGCGGGAATCCAGATCGCAGAAAAACACCCTGGGTATAATCGAATGCCTGAACCGACTTGCAACCATCGACAACATCTTCAGCCGGACAAATCTGGCCCTCGAAGCTTTGCACGAAAACTCGAAATTACTGGCCGGAAAGCAGGGGTTGAAAAAGCAATTGGCTGTTTGTGAAGAACAACTTGGACGATCGTACGAAGACCTGGGCGATATCGAGGAGAGCGGTAGACACACCCTCCGCGCCCTGAACCTACGCCGGGAACTTTTTGGTGAAAAAGATGCTCGAACAGCCTATGCTTACATGAATCTGGCGCGCTATCACAGTTTCAGGATGGCGAACGACTCTTCCTACTACTATTCCAAAAAGGCTTATACGATTTGCCTGAAACACCCGGAGCGCCTCCATGACATCCGTTATCCTGAGCTTCTTCTTCAACATGCTTACGACTCTAAAAACAGTAAAAGGATCGAAGATGCGCTGAGGGAGAAACATTTTGAGAACATTCGCAAACTATACCGGCTCGCATTGAGCGAGACCAAAAGAAGGTATTCCATGCCTTCTGCGGAAGAGGCTGCAGCTTACCAGGGATTAGCCAATACGTACAACGACCAGGTTCGATTTCTTTTCGGTATCAGCCGCGCACAGGGTCAAGACTGCTTTGACAGTGCGAACTGGTATTATGATAAGTCGATATCCGTTAAGAAAGAACTTTACGGTGATCACCACCGTTCGGTGTCGGTCAGTTATTATACGAAAGGATTGATTTACGGTAATCACCCCGATCTAAAAATAAAATTGCAGGCATTCGGAATATACCAGAAAGCCATGCAGGCCATAGTTCCCGGATATGACCCCACTGGACCATTTAGCCTTCCTAAAGGGCTGAAAAGTTCTCATCCCTATCAACTTGGCGTGGTGCTGAAAGAAAGCTATTTGTTGCTCCGGGATTTATACGGAATCACCCAAGAGGAACAGTACCTGCTTCACGCCTATTCCTTTGCATCCTATCGGCTCGATGTTTGGGATGAGATCGTCCGGCGTTTCGAAAGTAGGGAAAGCGGTTCAGCAATATGGATTTGGGGACGGACTCCGTTTGAAGATGCAGTGGTAACGGCATACGATATGTACGCCACCACTAAGAACAAGACTTATCTTGACGATATGTTCACTTCTGCAGAACGTGGTCGAAACAATGATTTTGCGGAACAAGCATTACGATCTTCGAACTTCAACGACTCTATGATTGAGCGGAAGGGAAAAGACAATACGCGTTATGCCCGTGTCAATCGAAAGTGGTTTGTGGAAAACGTTCTGGATGATAATACGGCTTACCTCTGTTTTGTCTCCGGCAAAGAAGCCGAAGCCGACAAGGATTTTATTCTGTGGATGACCAAAGAGCATTTTGAAGTGAAAGAGATTGAAAATTCCAGTATAGACGACCTTGTGAATACGCTTGAAAAATCAATACAGACCATGAATGCCGATAGTTTCGCCTTGGCCTCATTAGGCTTGTATGAAAAAACACTGTCCTCCGTTTTGGCATCATTTCCCCGAAACATCATCAGATTGATCCTTTCGCTTGACGGGCCATACTCCAGAATACCTTTTGAAGCGTTGCTGACCGGATACCTTCGACAGGGGCCTGCCGATTTCCGTTACTTACCCTACCTCGTTCGAAGGTATAGTATTAACTATACCCTAAGTGCAAGCCATCTCAGCTACGTTTCCGAAATGCCACACAAGGAAAAGGCTCGCATTTCGGTCTTTGTACCGTCATTCCATACCAAGTCATCTCTCCTTTTTTCGGAAAAAGTTTCCAAGGCGTTGGCCGCTGTTTATAGGGGTGATTTTCACACCGGAGACTATGCAGGCTTAGCCGAATTCCGAAAGTCAATCAGACAGGAAGGCATTGTGCAACTTTCAACACATGCAGAAACGGACATGAACGACCCGGCAAAATCTGTTCTGATGTTTTCCGGAAAAAAACAGGCGGACACCTTGTACCTAAACGAGATCCTTGGAATGAATTTGAAAAACCCGCTCACCATTGTTTCAGCTTGCGAGAGCGGAAAGGGGAAATCGGTTTACGGAGAAGGATCAAAAAGCTTCTCCCGCGCATTCGCTTTTGCGGGTAGTCGTAGTGTTTTAAGTACACTTTGGAAAGTTGACGACAAAGCATCAGCTCTCCTGATTGAGCTTTTTTACAAAAAACTCTCGACTGGAGCCGATAAGCCCGAAGCCCTAAGGAAGGCCAAATCGGACTACATCAATGGCTGCAGGACATCGGAGGCGGCCTGCCCTTTTTATTGGTCAGGACTGGTTTTATCAGGGGATCCAAGGCCGCTGATTCCTGAGATAAAAACACGATGGGAGCTGGTAGTGTACTGCGGAACGGGTGTTTTGGTTGTGTTTTGTTTTTTATACCTGCTGCGTAAAAAAGGGAAAGCAAGCCTTCATAAAGCCGCCTAAAATGCGGTTTTGACCTATTTTTAACGGGAACAATACGCGCTGACTATGTCTTTTGCCAATGACCTCATCGATAAAAATAGGGAAGCCTGGATCTCGCGACTGATCGATACCGGCCGACGCAACAACCTGCTTTATTTTCAACCGGAAGGAAGTGATAAGGTTTTTTCGATTTCGGATCCGGGCGATGATGGTTTACAGAAGCTGCTTAAGCTTGAGTCATTCAGCCCCCTAAAAAACCTCAAGGGGGATGACCAGAAGAAACCGCTTTCCATTCTTCGCCAGATCCAACGCAGAGCGAGGATCAACATGGAAGAGCGCAGCATTGATACCCTCTATATGGCCCTGGGAGTTTTCCGCTGGCCTTCGGCGGACGGAGGCCGGGAGTTTTGTGCACCCGCTCTTTTATTGCCGATTGAAATGAAACGTGAAGAGGGTGCGGGGAGATCCGTTAAATTACAACTAAAAGGAGAGGTTGAATGGAACCGTTCCATGCTTGTTTTATGGAAAAAAGAACTGAACATCGACCTGGGGCCTGTCGAAAATAGGATTGACAGTCTTGATCCCGATGGCCCTGTCGAAAACTGGGTGGCCGGACTGGAAGAGCTAAAGTCGCTTCTTCAGTCAAAAGCCTCGGTTATTCCGGGAATAACTTTCGAAAACGGGGCATGGCTTTCGAACTTTTCTTTCCAAAAGATAGGATTGGTCCAGGATCTTGAATCACACCGTGCCCAAACATACCAGCATCCGCTGGTCGCTGCCCTTTGCGGTGACCCTAAAGCAAGATTATTGTTTCAAAAAACAACGGCCGAGTTCGCACCGGAGGAAATAGATACCTTGAGTGCGGAGGACGATTTCACTTTCCTGCCATGCGACAGCAGCCAGTTCACCGTGATCCGAAATGTACTGCAAGGCAAAAGCGGTGTTATTCAGGGTCCGCCGGGCACCGGAAAATCACAAGTGATAGCCAACCTGATAGCTGAACTCATAGCGCGGGGAAAAAGGGTCTTATTCGTTGCAGAGAAAAAGGCGGCACTCGACGTGGTCTTCGATAGGCTGAATAAAGGAGGCTTAGGCGACATCGTACTCAATTTGCACGGAGGGGATATGCGGGGAAAAAAGCTGGCTGACCAGCTATACCGCGGTCTCGAAGTGTTACGCAGTCCCGCAGCAGAGCCTGGAAACCACACCCTGGGTGAATGGGAGCGTGTGCGCCAGGAGCTTGTTGATCACGTTCATATTCTCCACACACCCTGGAAGCCCTGGAATCTGAGCCCATACACATGCATGGACTGGCTCATGGGACATCCGGAAGTTCCCCATCCCGGACTCAGGATTCAATCATCGTCACTCGAGCAAGTGAATCCGGAGCTGAAACGGGAGCTGATGGAATTACTCAGCGAATACGCTGCATTACAGCACAGGCTGAAGAGCACCATTTCCATCTCCTGGAAAAATGCAGTGGCCGATCCTGGTGAAAAAACGCTTTCTGTGCTTGATACGCTTCAAGACATCGCAGGACACATTCGTGCACTCCGGACCTGGTACGAAGAAAACCGGGCAAAACTGCATTTAGAGGTGCTTGAACGCCGCGCGCAACTACAAAATGACACAAAACAGTTGCTTCTGCTTCAAAACATCCTTCCTCTTTTTCATCCGGAAGCTTTAAATAAAGACATCAAAAATGAAATCGCTGTACTGGAAACTTACAAAGGGAAAGGCCTCAAGCAGTTTGCAGGCGGATTATTCTCTTCTTCGTATAAACAGGCTGTTAATGCGGTCAAAAGCCTTTTCATTCATTCCGTCGATCTTTTCAACGAGGCTCTTCCTGCATTGGAACAACTCCGGTCCATTCAGGACCACTGGAAAGGAAATCCTCCGGCCTCAGTATTGAAACTGGATGTTCTGTCAAAAGAGTCTGTTGCTTTGGAAGAAGCAGTGAGGTCATTAGCCGGCATCTTGCCGGGGATGGTGAGCCTGGACAATTTGGCAGAACTTGAAGTTGTTGTCAATGGTCTGCTCGAAAAACGTGATAACGTATACCTGGTACCCAAACTTTTGCAGCTTCAAAAAGCGCTGTCGACCACCGGCATGGATTCGTTCATCCTGCAATGTGAACAGGCGGGTATTCCGGGAGAACAATGGTCATCCTCATTCGAACAGCTGTATTACCGCAGTGTACTGGGTATTATGAAAAGCCGCGACATGCGCATTGCCGCTTTCGATGGAAGACGCCAGGATGAGAAGCGCATGCTTTTCCGTGAACTGGACAAGAAACGGCAGACCCTTGCCGTTAGCCGCATCAGGCGTTTGCATGCCGAGCGCATGACGGGTCTGATGAACCGCTTTCCCGATCAGGAAAACGTACTTCGTTCACAATCCCAGCGTAAACACCCCTGGCCTTTCAAGCGTATTTTCCGTGAGGCTCCGGATGTATTGCTTTCAGTATTCCCCTGCTGGATGGCTTCACCCCTGACAGTCACCCAATTCCTAAGCGCAAACAACACCCTTTTCGATGTTGTCTTCTTCGACGAGGCTAGTCAGGTGCAACCGGCCGATGCCATCTCCTCGATCCTACGGGGAAAACAACTGGTGGTTTCCGGTGATACTCGGCAGCTCCCACCCACCAGCTTCTTTGCCGATGGTGAAGAGCGATCGGAAGTGGATGAACAAAGTACGCAACCATCAACAAGCGGATACGAAAGCCTGTTGCATCTCTTGCTCGGAACACTGCCCGGACTGGGGCCTGCCGGCGACGGATGGTTCCTTCGATGGCATTACCGAAGCCGTGACGAATCGCTCATCGCCTTTTCAAACGAACACATTTACAACGGACGCATGGTCACCTTTCCGCGTCCGTCTACGGAACAGGCTGTGCACTTCATTCAAGTCGATCCGGCTGTGAACAGCGATGTGGGACAAGAAAGCAGCACAAGCGAAGTATTGAAAGTGGCGGAACTGGCTGTTGACATCGCCCGTAAACATCCCGACAAAAGCCTCGGAATCATCGCCCTCGGTATTGAACATGCCTTACGGCTTGAAGAGGCGATTGAAAAAGCCATCGAGAACCTCGAAGAGGAAACACGACTTTTCTTCTCCGAAAGCCGCAAGGAACCGTTTTTCGTCAAAAACCTGGAGCGTGTACAAGGCGATGAGCGGGATATCGTCATTCTATCTATAGGCTACGGACAGAATCGTTCCGGTACATTATCACACAACTTCGGGCCTATCAACCAGGAGGGCGGTGAGCGGCGCCTGAACGTCGCCATCACCCGTTCCCGCGAGCAGATGTGGGTTGTAGCCTCTTTTGATCCTGCGGAATTGAATCCCGAACGGACGAAGGGACTTGGGCCGGGCCTGTTGCGGAAATACATGATGTACGCTAAAAGCGGTGGTCGCAACCTTGGTCTGGAGAGACCGACGGGTACAGAAGAAAATTTCTTTGAACGCGATATACGCGAAGCCCTGCAAACAAAAGGACTGCAGATCACTCCTCAGTACGGTGTATCGGGTTACAGGATCGACCTGGCGGTTCACCATCCGGAAAAACCGGGGGAATTCATCATGGCCATTGAATGTGATGGTGCAACGTACCACAGTGCCCCCTGTGCACGCGATCGTGATCGGCTAAGGCAGGAATTTTTGGAAGGAATGGGTTGGAATTTCCATCGGATCTGGAGCACCGATTGGTTCACCCGTAGGGAGGAGGAGGTTGAGCGTGTATTGCATCGCTACCGGGTTCTTCTTGAAGAAAGTAAAACAGAGAAAAAAGAAACCTCTGCACATTTTATTCAAGCACCAACACTCTTGTCTCCGATCAATCCCGATGAAAAAAAAAGGGGGAAGCGACCACCTGTCCCACAATATGAAAGCATACAGGATTATCATGATTCTGAACTATTCCTGCTCGCCCAGTGGATTGTCAGCGATGGTATACTGCGTACAGACCAGGTGTTATTCGAAGAATTGTTCGATGAGCTGGGATTCAAGCGTAAGGGCACCAATATTACGCAGCGCCTGAATGATATCATCCAACGGATGAAGGGTTGACCACTTCGGTTCCACTACCAATAAACGCTAAACCTTTTGAGCAATAGCTCATCTTAAAAGAAAAGTCGCAGGATGAAGTATCTGTTTTCTTTTTTACTTGTTGGTCTGATTATCCAAGGCGCCTCGGCTCAACTACTCCCCTCAATCACGAACGGGCCAGAACCGGAAGACACGACAGCCATCTGCCCCATACCCTGGTACCTTGGTAGTTTCGATAGTAGCGGATTTCAAAACGGGGACTTCGTTCCTGATTTCACATTGTATGATACCCAAGGCGTAAGCTTTACATTGTCGGACAAGCTAACGACCGGCAAGCCCGTGGTGTTGATCAACGGCAGCCTGACTTGTCCGGTATTCCGCAACAGGATAGCGACCATCAACTCCATGATGTCCGCTTATGCAGGACTGATCGAAACCGCGGTCATTTATACAGTTGAAGCCCATCCCACCGATACCTCGCCCTATTTTGGTTACATCAACACAGGGAACGCAAATATCAGTTCCGGCATCACCTTTCCTCAGCCCGTTACCTACGGTGACAGGAAAATCCTGGCCGACACCCTTTCGTATTGGGTAAATTGCCAGGCGCCCATCTACCTGGATGATCCATGCAATACCTGGTGGAGCCAATTCGGACCCGCTCCCAACAATGCCTATATCATCACGCCTAATGGACAGGTGTTTTCGAAACACGGTTGGTTCAACAAGTCGCCAAAGAACATTTATTGCGACCTCGATAGCTTGTTGGGAACAAACTCCGGACAATGTACTTCCGCTACAGGTAATGGGAATTTCACCTTAAGCGTATTGAATAACTACTCGATGGGCAACCCTGGTGACATATTGTACAACTTCGCCTGGCTTGTCAACCCTTCTCCGTCACCGGTATACATCGGTATCAAGAAGTTGACCAGTAACGTTCCGTCGGGTTGGTTGACAGCCTTTTGTGCCGACATCTGCTACAGTCCAACAGAAGACAGTATCACCGTCAGTCTTCAGCCGGGTGACAGCATTCTTTTCAGTCTGGACTTTATCACCGCATCATTGCCCGACAGCGGAAGTGTACGGGTCGGTTTCCGAAATGTGCAAAACAGCAGCAATGGAACATCCCTCTGGATGCGTGCATCAACCTTAACGGTAAGCGGTATTTCTGAAACGGTCGTTGATGAAAACAGGCTGCTTTACCCCAACCCCTCATCGGATTATCTGCACGTGATTGAAGCGGGACAAAATCAACCTGTTTTGATGACTACAGACGGTAGGGTTCTGGAATCAAATACCGTTTCTACAGACCGGGGGTGGATTGTGGATATCCGAAGCCTGAAACAAGGATCGTACCTCTTGCGTACAGAACAACACCTGTACCGTTTTGTGAAAAACTGATTTAGCGCAACGTAATGGTGAAGCTTTGTCCCGAAATGGTCACCCTGGCCAGGTTGTCGCGCAGACCGTTCACATAACCGTAGTCGATGGATCTTGTCGGGAGATTGCCCGGTGTGAAATTGAGTATGCCGGCGGTGAAATGGCGAAAGCCGATCTCCTTCACCAAGGGTGATGCGGTGTTCATTGTATAGCTATTGCCTGTACGGGTCACTCCGCTGACCGCCGGTGGCCGGTGGGCGGAGTTTTTTGCACCCGATCTTTTTGCCGATTGAGATGAAACCCAAAGATGGTGCGGGGAGATACATTAAATTACAACTAAATGGAGGAACTGAATGGCGTCCCCATGCTTTTTTATGGAAAAAAGAACTAAACATCGACCTGGGCCTGTCGAAATAGAATTGACAGTCTTGATGCCGACGGACCTGACGAAAACTGGGTGGCCGTACCGCAAAGACTAAAGTTGCTTTTTAAGTCAAAAGCATCGATTATCCTGGGCATACCCTTGGAAAACGGAACATGGCTTTCGAACTTTTTTCCACCGTGAACGGATCAATTGCTTTTTGATGACCTTTTTAATCTCTATGGGTTAAATTCCTTATTCCTCTGGGGCGAATTTTTTAAGAGCCGATGATGGAGTGTAAAGATACCACGATAATCTGCGGCGAAGATGTTCGTTACGCTTAGATTAAAGAGAAAGGGGGCTGTGATCTATATGTGTCTTAAAGGAATTGTCAATCAAATAAAAACATGGTCTGTTTGATATGTCCAAAATGCAACTTGCGCTTTAAACAACCTTTATTAACACTGATATCGATAATAAAAATAAAAAAGCTCTTGCAAATAAAAAACAAGAGCTATTTTATTTTGCTAAGGCAGGAACTTGTAAATCAACTATTAATTAGTTTTTCTTACAACGAACCGATAGGCCTTTTGATTTACTATTCTGTTCAATGGTTACAGCGCCGGAATTAGAAAGAAATTTTACATTATTCGGTTTGGTGGAAAAATTGGGGATTGTCGACGACCAAAGAGACCCCGCTTCAATAGCACCCGTAGTTTCACCGGTAGGCGCTTTTTCTCCGGCGGCATGTATATCCATCAGGAATCGCTTACCAGAGTAAGTAATGCCACCTCCGGCTCCGGTATTTGGCGCAAAATAACAACCCGGACAACCTGCTTCCGGATCGAATATAAGGCTGTTTTTAAGAACTCCGGCTACGGCTGTTCCTCCGGCCAATGAAAACAGAGAGTTCCATTCAAGCATGGAGGGAACGTGCCAACCAGTAGGGCAAAGGCCCGCTGGATTTGCAACTGCATACCAATTGTAAAAGGCCCCATTCACCGAAGTATTTGACGCTGTAGCCGTCTCGCCACCGCCACCATAAGCCGCGACTGCGCCTGTCTGGTTGGCCGCCCAATTCGTAGCGGACAATCCTGTTAAAATAGTTGTCCCGTTACTATATTTTAATGTTCTGAGATTTTCCAGCATCCATATTTGGCCATTTATGGTGTCGAATTGATAGTAAAAACCGCTCTTATCAATCAAAGGTAAGGGGGGCGCTTTGAATGAAAAGGTGCTAGACCAAGTATACGGATCGGGGCCCGTACACGTAGTACAATTGTCTATCCGCCTGGCTACCCTATAGAAAACTGTTGTTCCAACAGTAAAATTACTGCGAGGTATTTGAGCAACTCCTTCTATACGGTTAGCATAGCCACTGTTGAGTGTCGCTGTATATTTTCTTACGCCCGAAGGAACGGTAAAATTATCATTTGAAGTAGCAAGATTAGGTAGGTTACTAAGGCTTGCTGACGTTGTCGACGCAAAAACATAATAAGTGATTTTAGGCATACATGCCCGATTCGTCGTTTCGCTTTGTGGTTGCAAAAATAGATCTGCAGACCAACTAATCAGATAATTAGTTGGGGTGCGCTCGGCCGCGTCGGCGCCTGTTGGGGAACCCTTAACGGCAGAGGGTGCCATGAGAGCCAGAACCCCCTGAGGAGTGTTGCAATCTACCTGCGCTTGTAGTGTTGACTGAGACCAAAATACAGTTGCGGCCGCCAAGAGTAGTTGGTTGAATGGTTTCATTATCGGTTGGTTTAGGTGAGTTATTATTTTATGCTAATTTATTCTTTATTTAAATTAAACCAAATTTCTACCGACTATCCTTGTGCCTACGCTAAGGAGACCTGTATTGTCAGGCCAAAGGGCCGATAGGGTCGGGGGTGGTTGGGGTTTTGGTTTGCGAATGCTATTTTTGGTTAGAATGAAGCCGCATTACCCGTCCTTTATTGTGATTTAACTTGATGAGGGAAAAGCTGGAATGTGATTGTTTACCAATAATTTGCACCCTTATCCATCAAAGTTGATACTATGCGATACATTGCCCTAAGCCTAATCATCGTATTTAGCGTTGTTTCAGGGGTCAGAGCCCAGTATTCTGTATCCGAAGACAAGAACAAGCTAGTGCCACGTGAGCTGAGCATTCCTCCATCTCCCTTATTTGACATGATGGGGGCTTCTCCCGCAATCGTTGCCAAATCGGCTGCTATCCGGGACTTCAAGGTTGACTGGAGTTTCCGTTCATGGAGGATAAACCCTAACCTTGCTATTGAATCTCAGCCGATTTGGGAGATTTTCTATAGCAGAAAGGACCTGAATAAATACCGGGAAGCCAGCGCGTTTTCCAGAATGTTGTCAACTGTTGATGTCTCCTTGGGAACCATTGTCAATGAATTGAACGATAGAAGGATTGGTGGGGCTGTAAAAATCAATGTTTACCGACAAAAGGATCCATTGCTCGAAAAAACCCCCTTCGAGAGCATACAACAGCAATTCAATGATGAACATGTAGTGCTCATTGAGAACGAGAGAAGCCTGCTCAAGCAACTCGACTCAACTTTAGCACCTTCACAACGAGCCGCCGTACAACAACAATTAAAAGACAATGACGTACAGCTGACCACATTTAACGCTAGGCGTACCGAAGCTATTCAGCAAAAAGCCAAAGAGCTTGCTTCCAATAATTGGAATGCTGCATTTATTGACCTGGCCTGGGGACAAGTTTATACGTATTCCACCGATAGCGCAAGCACACTGAAATCTATCCGTATCAATCGGAATACCGGCAAATCCTTATGGGTCAACTTTGGTTTTGGCGTTGGTAGAAAAGGAATGGTCACTGGTTTGGTGAGGAGCTCTTTCTTCAGGGAAAGCTATTCTTATCGAATACGAAACATTAGCAGCGGAGAAGAGTCTTCAATCAGTGACACAATCAGCAATTCTATCATTACTACAGGCCTTAACTTCCGGTACGGGGGTTCGGTATTTAATTTCTTTACAGAATTTGTCCATGATGCGAAAAGTATATCGAAATCAGGACAAGTGCTAGATGGCCTAGCGCCACCGGATGCAGAATCTGAAATTGTTCCGGGGTCGGCGACCTTCGAGAATCTTCTTCCTAACATATTTGCTATCGGGGGCGATTGGAGGATCAGCCGTAACCTCGTATTGAGCTTCGGTTTCAGGGCATTAATGAATGATGAATTCAAGGTTAAACAGGTTATTCCTAATGCAACCATAGGGTGTATGATGCGCTGATTTTAAATCTATTATTCACATCAACCACAGCATTTTAAATTAGGCTGCTTTTCGCCTTCAGAGCCTCTGTAATTTTTAGAAACACACAACTGTAAAATTCGTTACCATATTGTGATCGACATGTTCAATTGGATTTAGCGGGGTTTGATGGAAAATTTCTGGACACTGTTGTAAAATATCAAAAGCGAAAGGTGGATTTTCTTCCGAATGGACGAAATCCTGTACCGTTTTGTGAAAAACTGATTTAATGCAACGAAATAGCAAAGCGTGGAATGCAACCTTTAGGGATTAAAATGAAGTTTTAATAATACTATTATTAGAGATTAGATTGTATGATTTCTAAGAAGGAGTGCTAATAAGAACATTTGACGTATTATCTTCAATAAAACCAAAGTGCATTTTACCAGCACCCGTGTAAATCAATAAAATGGCAATCATTAATCTTTCTTACACCGAACTGACAACATAGCCGACTTACTATTCTGTTCAGTTTCTACTCCACCGGAGTTATAACTGAACTTGACACTATTTGATTGGGTAGACCCCTTTACAATTGAGCTACTCCAAAGTCTAGCAAAGTAAAACTCACCGGAACAATTCCCCTGTGTGCTTATCATGCTGGTTGAAGGAATATTCATTTCAATCGGAGCATTTCCTGCTCCTGTATTGGGTGAAAAATACGCTCCATTATTCGAGACTTCTGAATCGAAAACAATGGGCATTTTTAATTTTCCGGCCACAGGAGCACCTCCAACTAAGGAAAACAATGAATTCCATTCGGTCAAAGTAGGTACATGCCATCCCGCTGGGCAAAGCCCTGCGGTATTTGCCACTGCATAGTAGTTGTACACGGTGCCATGAATTGTGTCACCGCAAAAGGACACGGTACCGATGTTTATGGTAGACGTAATTGTACTCGGAAGTGCGCTCACAATGTTTGTTCCATTTCTATATTTTTTGGTTCTTAAATTCTCTAACATCCATACTTGATTACCAATCGTATCAATTTGATAATAATTCCCGCTTGCATCAATTATGGGCATAGGGGGTGCCTTGAACGAAAAGGTATTTGACCAGGTATATGGATCGGGGCCTATACAAGTGGAACAATTATCAACACGCCTTGCTACCCTATAATATACTGTTGTTTCAACAGTAAAGTTACTGCGAGGTATTTCGACACGTCCCGCGATTAAATTTCCGCCTGAAATTACATCATTTCTGATTGTCGCGGTATACTTCCTTACACCAGAGGGTACAGTGAAGTTATCATTTGAAGAAGCAAGATTAGGCAGATTGCTAAGGTTTGAAGAGGTGGTTGACGCAAAAACATAATAGGTTATCTTAGAGAAACAAGTGCTTGTTGTCGTTGCATTTTGTGGCTGCAAAAACAAATCGGCAGACCAACCGATCGGGTAAGTTGAGGGGTTGAGATCATAAGTGTGGGGTCCAGATGGAGTATCCTTAACCGTGGCAGGTACCATGAGAGCCAGAACACCCTGTGGAGTATTACAGTCAACCTGCGCCAGCAGTGGTAGATGGAACCAAAGAACCATTGCAGCCGCTATGAGTAATTTAGTGATTGATTTCATTGTTGGTTGGTTTATGTGAATTGTTATTTTTTAGCTAATGTATTAATTATTTGAATCTATCCAAATTTATCGCGGTTTAAGCAAAAACCAACACCAAGCAGTTGTAGTTAACCACCGGACCTCGACACGAATTCAACCGGCAGGATTGGCATCTGAATGCTATTTTGATAAAGAGGAATTTGCATGTTTCTATCCGATGTTTTGATTGAGATTGATGACGGATAGGTGACATTGCAATTATTCCTCAAGATGAAATACTCTTAACAACCGGGGTTGAAATTATGCGTCATATTATCATCAGCCTGATTATATTATTTGGTGTTCATTTATCTGTCAGGGCACAATATTCTGTATCCGAGGATAAGAACAAGCTAGTACCTCGCGAATTGAGTATACCTCATTCTCCTTTTTTTGACATGATGGGCGCCTTACCACCTTCCATCATTTCAAAATCAGCCGCAATTCCGGGTTTAAAAGTTGATTGGAGCTTCTCTTCCTGGAGGATCAATCCGAATCTGGCAATCGAATCCCAACCAATATGGGAGATTTTCTACAGTAAAAAGGAATTGAGTAAATAGCGTTGGGCAAGCGTTTTTTCCTGATGTTGTCCACTGTTGTCCTCTCATTAGGCACAATTGTCAATGAGCTGAGCGACCTAGAATAAGAGGGGCTATTAAGATCAATGTTTTCAGACAAAAAGACCTCTTGATTCTAAAAGACCGATTTGAAAGCGTTCAAAAGCAATGTAACGATGAATATGCGATGCTCGTATAAAATGAGAGGGCTATTCAGGAAAATGCTAAAGCGCTTGTATCTGACAACTGGAATGCGGCATTTGTAAATCTTGCTTGGGGACAGGCCTATACGTATTCGACCGACTGTACCCCGAATGGCAAGTAAACCTCAACATCCTACCGCAATGTTACCGTAAAACTCTGCCCGGCAATGGTCACCTTGGCCAGGTTGTCGCGCAGACCGTTCACATAACCGTAGTCGATAGAGCGGGTTGGCAAATTGCCCGGAGTGAACTCAAGCACACCATTCGTGAAATGACGGAAGCCGATTTCCTTGACCAACGGTGAAGCCGTGTTCATCGTGTAAGAGTTGCCGGTGCGGGTTGTGCCAGTGGCGGTTCCGCTGATCTGGTAAATATCATCCAGCCAGATGAAAGGGGTATTGTAGCCTGCCGTCCAAACCCGTGTGCGTGTAGAGACCATCGTACTGGTTCCTCCTCCACCAAAGTACTGTGGATCCCAAATGACCGATCCGTTTACAGTCACCGAGAACACCGGTTGGCCAAGGGCGTTCGTTCCATTATTGGTCACCGTTTTGGTACCGGTCAGTTGATTGTAATTTACAAAGTAATCGTCGAAAGTGATAGCATGTGACGATCCTGAATCGCGATACGCTCCAGACCACGTCACAATGATCTTGCCTCTTCTATAGTTGCCATCCCCACACAGGCAGTCGGTGGTTCCGAAATCGATGGTCAGTGATTTCGGAGATGACAATGTATCGAAGCTTACGGTCGCACAAGCAGACACGGTTGATCCGGACATCGGGGAACCTGTCCTGTATGTTTGAAGTGAACCATCATAGGCCTCGTCGGTAATTCCGGCAACATCGTTGAATGCATGGTCCGTCATCGCATATTCAATCAGCGAGTTGGTATCGCGATCCAAAAGGGTATCCTGCTTTTCTTTTCTGCAGGATGAGAAAACGATGATCAATAACGCCATAAGGGCGACAATTCCGATGGAATACTGTGGGATGTTCTTCATGGTATTGCTGTTGTTACCTGATTCTGATACACAAACGCCTTGAGGGTTTAATTATCAAACGGAACAAACAGATTGGTGGTATGTGGTCAGAGAGATTTGTCGGACCAAAAAGGATCGCTCCAGACTTCACAGGTGGGGGCACGATGGTTTGCCGACCCCGCTTCTGCTAAACGGTCGGAGGCGGCTTCGTTTTGTATGGTATTGAAAAGGGTGCGCTCTTCGTAGCGGATGTGCTGCTCAAGCCCGCGTTCCATGGACCGGAGGGTCTCATAATCCGTAACAGGTCCTGTAAAAAGCTCTTTCAGCCTGACATGCTGCTCAAGTGCAATTCTGACTTCCGGGTGGTCCATACCGATAAGCGTAAATACCGATTCTTCCTCTTCCCGGAAATGTGGCGCAAGGTGGTTTTCCCAGAACCAGTCTGTATAGCTTTTGATCCGATCCGGCTCCACGCCTCGTTTTATTCCCTCCCTGATTTTAAAGCAAAGCAAAAGCCCGTCGTGGTGGTCGCGGCTCAGGGGTTGAAGGGAAGGGTGTCGCTTGATTGGATCAGGCATTGGTATGTTTGTATTTTAAAACAACTGCGGGGTTCTGTATAATTTAACCATTATCAGGCGAACGGGTGTCGTGAAGGCTCCAACAGGTTCCACGTGTAAATCCCTGAATGGTGTTTGGCCGCCTGTAATGCGTGGGGGCTTGACTGATCAGTAAGGAGTGTTTCACGTGCCGGGCCATCTCGCAAAACGCCGGAATGGGTTGGCATCAATTGCCGGGACATCACGATGGAATACCTATTCATTGATTAAATTTTAACCCAGTCCATTATAGCGTGTTGTTCAATCACGATTGCAATCTTTGATTGCACAGGCCTTGAAAAATCCATAAAGAGTAAAATCGAGTTCCTTATCCTGGTTAGTTTGTGCCTGTGACCTGTGGTTATTCGGCCGTGATCCAAACTGAAACACGGTCACTTCTTTTTGAAGACATACAATAGTGAGGAGTTTTCATCCATGTTTTTTCGTCCGGCAAGCGTGGTTTTAAGTCCTTGCCAGGCAGCGGTAACCGGATTGGATTTTCCTGTTTTATACTTCTCACTCAACAAACTGATGTAGAAAGGATCAAAGAACAAAGGTTTTATGAACTCCGGTTCAAGACCATTCTTCCCCATGAGTTTCAGTATCGGCGATCGACTGAAGTGATACAAGTGACGTGGAACATCGTAGGCCGCCCAGTATTCACCATAATGACGCGCTTCATGCGAAAGGCAATTGGGGACGGCGATCAACAACCGACCTTGAGAACTGAGGCATCGAACCAATTGTTGAACCGTTTCATTCAAACGATGGACGTGCTCCAGTACATGCCACAAGGTGATCACACCAAACTGCCCATCGGGCAGATCCCATAGTTTGATCGGACGTTCCACGTTTAACCCGTGGTTTGTTTTGGCCTGCTCACGTGCTCCGTCATCTGGCTCCAAACCGGCGCATACCCACCCTTTTTTCCTGGCAGCGGACAAAAATTCTCCTGTTCCACATCCGTAATCAAGCAATGAGCGCGGGGTGCTGTTCAGCGATTCTATCAGATTAATCTTGCTGGATATGGCTCTTCCTCGTGCCCATTGATACACACCATTAAGAAAACCTTTTCGACTATTGGTATGGCTAATGTATTCCTCTGATTGATAGTATGGACCTATTTCTGCCTCCGTCGGCCTGGGATTGGTGAACAATAAATTACAGAAGGTGCACTTAACAAGCGTAAAACGATCTTGTGAAACGGTAAAATCCTGCACCACAATGGCAGTTACGGTTTCGGAATAGCCACATGCCGGGCACTGTTCCAGGTGTTCAAAAGATTTCTGCATAGTACTCTGGCTACTGTGTATTCATGCTTTTACCTCTCAAAACTCGTGATTTAAGGCATTGGATGGAGAAGAAGTTATAAGACCATGAATGAAACCACAAGTGGATGATCATCGTCCTTAAGATATATAACGAAAACAGGGTCATTTCCAATATAAATTCCTGGGCCTTTCGACTACGCTAAAGGGCCGGGAACCGATGCAAGTATCGTCATTTCCCACTGTAGTTCTATGGGCCTTTCGACTACGCTCAGGGACCAGGAATTGGTCTGCTTATCGTCACCTCTAATCGTGGATTTATGGGCCTTTCGACTACGCTAAAGGGCCGGGAATTGGTCTGCTTATCGTCACCTCTAATCGTGGATTTATAGGTCTTTCGACTACGCTCAAGGGTCGGGAATTGGTACACCCAACTTCAATTCCCATCGTGGATTTATGGGCTCAATGACCAGGAACTGATATTTCCAAGTATTCGGTTTAACGGATATTGTATTAAAACACAACCATCTTTTCTTTACATTGGCTTCTATATGCATTTTGAGTTGATCTGACACTTTTCTAACGGTTGGTTCCACGTGGAACAGACGGGCTATTAACGGCCCATATGAACCAAGAGTATGGATATATCAGCCGGACTGACACCTGAAATTCGACTCGCCTGTCCGAGTGTTTCAGGCTTTATTTCCTCCAATTTCTGCCTTGCTTCAGCACTTAGGCTTTGAATTGTTGAATAGTTTATATGATACGGAAGCTGCACATTTTCTAAGCGACTAACCTTCTGAGCTTGTTCAAATTCACGTTGAATATATCCTTCATATTTAATTTCGATTTCCGCATGCTGGAAAACTTCCCAATCATTTGTAATTGAAGATCTCACATCTGAATATGCTGGTACTTCGTTAATCAAATCCCACATAGATATTTGTGGACGTGTAATTATTTGATTCATCTTTACTTTCTGACGGATCGGCTCACTTTGTTTCTTTTCCAAGAAGAAATTAATTTCCTCGGGTGAAATTGATGTCTGTCTCAGCTTTTTCATAACTAGTTGATAATCAATTAGTTTTCTACTCACAGCATCGAAACGTTCCTTAGATGCCAAACCAATTTCATAGCCCAACGGTGTTAAACGAATATCAGCGTTATCCTGGCGTAGCAAGGTTCTGAACTCTGCTCTGCTCGTAAACATCCTATAGGGCTCATCCGTACCTTTTGTGATGAGGTCATCGATAAGTACGCCTATGTATGCTTGGTAACGCGTCAATACAAAATCACTTAATCCATTGACCTTTCTGTGCGCGTTGATTCCGGCCATTAAGCCCTGGCAAGCGGCTTCTTCATAACCGGTGGTGCCGTTGATCTGCCCAGCAAAGAATAATCCGTCTACGAGCTTCGTTTCCAGCGTATGCTTGAGCTGCACAGGCGGGAAATAATCGTATTCAATGGCATAGCCGGGACGAAACATCTTGCAATTTTCAAAACCCGGAATCAACCTTAAGGCCCTGTACTGAACATCCTCAGGTAAAGAGGATGAGAAGCCATTTAAATAGATTTCAACGGTGTCCCAACCCTCCGGTTCAACGAATAATTGATGGCGATCACGATCTGAAAACCGGTTGATCTTATCTTCAATCGAGGGGCAGTACCTAGGACCGAGACCTTGAATACGGCCATTGAACATAGGACTTCTTTCAAATCCACTCCGTAGCATATCATGTACCTCTTCGCTTGTGTAGGTTATAAAACACGGACGCTGACTAGCTAAAGGTGTGGTATTGGTAAAACTGAATTTACCAGGATTCTCATCCCCATTCTGAACCTCCATTCTAGAGTAATCAAGGCTCCTGCCATCGATTCTGGGTGGTGTGCCTGTCTTCATACGACCACTCTCAAAACCTAGATTCTGTAAGCACTCTGTTATACCGAATGAAGCATTCTCACCAGTGCGACCTCCTCCAAATCGCTTCTCACCGATATGAATTAGGCCATTTAGAAACGTCCCATTGGTCAATACAACAGTTTTCGACTTGAACTCAACACCCATCGCTGTCTTCACACCAGAAACTCGTCCACGTTCCACGTGGATCTCTACGGCCATGTCCTGCCAAAAGTCAAGCCGGGGTGTTTGTTCTAACATCTTTCTCCACTCGGATGCGAAAAGCATGCGGTCGTTTTGCGTTCGCGGACTCCACATAGCCGGCCCTTTACTTCGATTGAGCATCCGATACTGAATGGCGCTCCTATCGCTTACAATACCACTATAGCCACCCAATGCATCAATTTCACGCACAATCTGACCCTTTGCAATACCTCCCATGGCAGGATTACAACTCATTTGGGCAATGGTCTGCATATTCATAGTCATTAGCAAGACCCTTGAACCCATATTGGCGGCGGCGGCGGCGGCCTCACAGCCTGCATGACCAGCGCCCACTACAATTACATCGTATTCTGGATAGTTCATAGTTTCACGTGAAACATTATTAACAGCATGTGTACAATATAAAAATACACTGTTTATCAATCATTTACAACTATTTGTTAAACCAAAATCCACAAAGTTGTTAACAGAATACAGCCATGGTGTTAATTAATCAGTTTGCCGGGAATCCTAAAAGACTCGCAACGTCAGCCATAAGCAAAACGATGTCGGCGTTGTCCTGTTTCGGCACGTACATTTCACGTGTAATAAAACTGAACAGGAAAATAGTGTTGGCTATTAATTGTACTATATAACAATATATACCTTGAAAAGATATAAAATATTGAATATCAATATATTTAAAAGTATCGAGGGAAGTCAAAACCCTCTTGATGCCAATGCCCGGTCTTCCCGGTTCCGCATTTCGGCTTTTTTTGATGGGCTTTTATCTGAGTAACCGCAGAGATGCAACAAACCGTGAACGAACACGCGGTGCAACTCATCTTTTACGCTGTTATTCAATTCTTTAGCATTTTCACGTACACGGTCAATGCTGATATACATTTCACCATTCAATCGCTTTCGGGATATAGAATAGTCGAAAGTAATGATGTCAGTAAGCGTATGGTGTCCCAAATACTCCACATTCATCCGATAAAGGAAACCGTCACTGCAAAGGATGATGTTCAGAGATTCTATCGAGGCCTTTTCTTTACCGGCAGTCTGCTGCAACCAATCACGAATATTGCCTTTGTCACGCACGACGTAAGGAACATCGGCGGTAAAGAAGTGCACCATGGTTGTATTGGGCTGGAATTGAACCTGCTTTAATCAACCAATGTGACCCGTAGTTTTGAAATAAAGCTCGACCACTCGACCATTTTCAGAAAAGATGATCTGATCGGCCAGGTGCTTCATGAGGAAAACGCCGCGGCCGGCTGGCTTTTCCAGGTTTTCGGGATCGGTTGGGTCGGGCAGGTTTAGGTAATCGAAACCGGGACCCTGGTCACGGATAGTGAAGGCGATCTGGTCTGATTCAACCTCAACCAATACCTCGACCTGCTTAGAGGCATCGTACTTGTTCCCGTGCTGAATGGCATTATTTACAGCTTCGGTAACCGCCACGAGCATATTTCCATAGCACTCCTCACTCACCTTGTGCTCATCGCGCAACGAATCAATAAACTTCTCGATGCGGTGAATACTTTCAGCAACGGATGGGATATGAAGAGTGGTGGTCTGCTTTTCAGAATTCATGGGTTCGGAGAGTGCCATGGCGCAAGAGGGATTGGAAACAAATGTACCGCTTAAACGGTATTTCACTACGAATGTACGCGATTGCAACTGCTGATATCTATGACAAACCAGGTATTTACTAACGGGAAACTGTTTAAGAAATTCAGAATTCAGGTGGAAGACTTTGGCGTTGAGCCAAAATGAATAGCCCTTCGACAAGCTCAGGAGCCAGGTGATTTTCGGTGGTTGAGCGAAGTCGAAACCCCGGCATGAATGATAGCCCTTCGACAAGCTCAGGGACCAGGTGATTTTCGGTGGTTGAGCGAAGTCGAAACCCCGGCATGAATGATGGCCCTTCGACAGGCTCAGGGACCAGTTTATTTCCGGTGGTTGAGCGAAGTCGAAACGCTTGCTTGAATGATGACCCTTCGATAAGCTCAGGAACCAGTTTATTTCCGGTGGTTGAGCGGAGTCGAAACCCCGGCATGAATGATGGCCCTTCGACAGGCTCAGGGACCAGTTTATTTCCGGTGGTTGAGCGGAGTCGAAACCCTTGCTTGAATGATGGCCCTTCGACAGAATCTACCAATCCACCAACATACCAATCTACCAATCCCTTCAATCAGGGATTCTGCAGGTTCTGGAAATAAGCGTTGACCAACTTCTTGTAAAATCCGGTGTAACCGGGAGGAATGGTCTTTAATAACTCCGTCTCGCGCATTTTTAATTTCCGGAACTCATCGAATTGAGGTGTGGTGCGCGGGATATCCCTGGCTTCGTTGGATTCCCTTCGTTCCTCCTGTTCGCGTTCACGTTCTGCCTTCTCTGCTTCCAGCAAACGGGTAAGGATCTCCTGTTGACGTTTCAGGGTCATTTCGGTGATGCGCTTATTGACGATATCCTTTTCATTCTGCTCCATTTGCTCGGCAATTTTACCCAGGTCGCCCAATTTGCCTTTGGCGTCCTTGTTTTCCTGCTGGTTGAGCTGTTGAAGTGCATTCCGTAAAGCCTCCTGTTGGGCGGCCATGCGTGCCAGTTCCTCACTCATTCCCATCCCCTGGCCGGGTTTCATACCTGGCTTTTGTCCTTTCTCCATCTTCTCCTTCATTTCCTTCAGCTGCTGGCTGAGTTTCTCCTGCATCTTCTTGATATCGCCGGCATTGGGACCGGGCTTAGGCTTTCCTTTTCCGGGCTTTTTACAACTGGCATCACTCGGCTTATCGCTTTGCATCTCCTGTTGCATCTGATCCAGGCTTTCGCTCAACATGAGGGCCAGGTTATTCACTGCCGTCATGATAAACTGTTGATTGGATCTGGCCTGGGGCACATAGCGATCTTGCAGATTCAATAGGGCTTTTTCGGTATTGAAGTTGATCTCGGTGATCTGCTCATTGACCGCAGAGCTGATTTGAACCACGCGTTTACTCAAAGCAAGCAATGAATCCTCCAGTACTTTGGCATCGTCTTTCAGTTTGCGTTGGTCCTGTGCCATCTTCAGATACTGGGGGTTGTTGATGTCGACCGTTTTCAGGCGCTCCATCAGACTTTCCTGATCGAAGCTGAAACGAAGCAGATTTTCCAATAAAGCACGTAGTGCCTGCATATCCTCTTCGTTCTGCTCCTCTTCCTGCTTCTTTTGCTGTTGACGAATCTTCTGACTTAACTCCTTCATCTTTTCGGAAGCATTCTTCTGGCTTTTCTTGGCGCTTTTCTTCTGGCCCTGCGACAGTGATTCCTCACTGTCCTGCATCTCCTTGTCAATTTCCTGCTCTTCCTTATCGAAATCACTCATTTCCTGGGAATACTCGAGTTCCTTGTTTTTCTTTTCAATATCCTCCAGGTCTTTCTTAATGTCGTTGAACTGTTTACTCAGGTCCTGTTGTTGTTTTTCAAGCTGTTCTGAATCTGCGTTCTTGTCATCGTTCTTATCGGCAAGCTTTTCCTGGTCCTGGGCTAACTTATCCAGGTTCTCGGCAGTTTCCTTCATTTTCTGCTCCAGTTCCATCTGCTTGAACAGTTCCAGGGTTCGGTCGAGCTGTTTTTCCAGGTCCTTGCTGTCAAGCTTCATCTTGTCCATCATCTCCTGCAGCTTCTGTTTATCGACTTCAGCCATCATCTTCTCCAGCTCTTCCATCATCTTCTTCATCTCCGGACTCATCAGCTTCTCGAACAATTCCTCTAGCTGGCTTTGTTTTTCAGCCAACTCCGGATCGATATTGCGCAGCTCTTTCTGCTGCATGCTGTTCTCCTGTTGATCTTTCTGTATTTCAGAAATCTTCTGTTCAAGTTCTTTCTGCTGCTTCAATAGATCAGCTGCTTTTTTACGGTCTTCAAAGTCAAGGTTCTTCTTATTCAACAAGTCTTTCTGCAGGTTATTCAAGTCCTTCTGCAAGGCTTTCGCTTTGCGGATACTCTCAGACAAATCCTCCTTCAAGGCTTTATTCCTGTTTTCATTCTCCTGTGCAAGCTCTTGTAGACTGGGGGCCTTGAATAATCCGGAAGTTGAACGGGTGCTCTTGGGTCCCTGAACGCCGTCATTGTCCCAGACTTCAAAGTAGTATTCGATTTCATCACCTGCCTGTAAACCCACGGTGGCCAGATCCCAGAAGTGGAAAAATTGATCCTGAGTACTCCCCCGGTTGAAAGCAATAGGAGAATCCTGAGAAGCTTCGTTGACAGACTGACCCGCACGTTTCAGAAAACGATAACGGAACTGGAGTTTACTAAGACCGTAATCATCATCGAGGATTCCCCGGAAGTACAAACGCTGGTAGGAAGCAGAATCTTTCTGTTCCTCTACCTCGATACGCGGATGCTGGTCGGGTACGACATTAACTGAATAGGAAACCGAATCACGCGACTGAATGAATTTATTACCTGCGCTAACGACATAACTTCCGTTTTTCATCAATCTCCTTTTCAGCGCGAATGCATTGCCATCTGACTCATCCTGTCGAAGTACATAAGTGCTGTCGTCGAAGCGAACACGCATTTCCGACACGTTGCGTGTGCCGATGTTCCACGTGGCCCGTGTACCGGCAGGAACCAGCAGGTCGCCTGTGTTTCGGATGGTTTCATTCTTACGTCCGAGATAGGATGGGTATTCCAGCTGAATGGAAAAATCGACAAGTACCGGATTTGGCACAGCATTCAACAGCTGATCATCGGAATAGAAACCATCTGCCGTCAATCTGAATTCGGTATCCCCTTGAACGTTACGAAATACATAACGGAAAGTACCGAGTTCTTCGCTTTCCATTCGAAAGGTATTGTTTCCGATTTCCACCTGCACTTCTGCAGGAATTTCCTTTCCTGTCATTTTCACTTCGAGCGTGAAATCCTCGAACTGGATGACCTGAAGTTTTTGGTTGCGAATATTGAATTCAAACGGTGCAGGCTTGGAGAATTTCTTGCCATATTGGATGAGTCGTTCGGTGGGTCCTGTGATCAGACTGGGAGCTGCGAACAACATCACCAGCAACAGGGTGACCGGTATAACCGCATAAGGCAGGTACTTCCGGTTCATCCGCAGGTCGATGGCGGAAGTAAAAGGAATAGGACGCAGCTCGGCCGTTTTCTGACCAATGGATGCCTGGATCAAAGCCAGATGTTCCGGTTCCTTTGAAGCCTGGTCGTGCAGTTGAAGCGTATTCAGCAGTTTATCCTGGATATGACTGAAATGACTTCCAATGATGCGAGCTGCCTCGTTGTGGCTGATGGTTGAGCCCAATCGGTAAAGACCACGCAGGGGAGTGAAGACCAGTTTCCAGAGAACAGTAATGGTTGCTGCCAGGTAGGAATAAAACAGAATCTGACGTACAACAGGTCCAAACCAGGCAAAGGATTCCAATAAAGCAAGGGCCAGGAAAAATCCTACCAACAAGGCAACAGTATAAATTCCTCCACGCATGAGTTGGTTGGTATAATACTTCCGGATGAAAGCATCCAGTTTATCCAACAACTCCCGGTATGACTGTTCTGATGGGTGCATGCAACAAAGGTAAGGTGTAAGAACCGTGTTGTAAACGGTGAATATCCCTCTGCATTGTACGTAACCGGATGCAAAGGGTTCAGGCCATGTAAATCTCCGATTTGGAATTACCTTCGCCGGCGATGTTGATGCTTAGTCCTGATCGGTTTTCTGACTATGAACTGCTGGATTGCGGGGATTTCGAAAAACTCGAACGCTTCGGCCGTTATATAACCATACGACCCGAACCTCAGGCGGTTTGGAGTAAGGTTCTTCCGGCAGAACAATGGGAAAAGAAAGCCCATGTACGTTTTGTACCTAAAAGCAGCTCGGCCGGTTCATGGAAGAAGCTACGGGAAATGCCCGACCAATGGCGTATCAGTTATGGATTGAGCAAGATGCACAGTTTACAATTCCGACTTGGACTCACCTCCTTTAAACACGTGGGTATTTTTCCGGAACAGGCTGTCAACTGGGATTTTATCTATGAACGGATATCCCATATCCGCCGCATCGAACCCCAACCCCGCGTACTCAACCTTTTCGCCTACACCGGCGGAGCATCACTGGCTGCCCGGGCCGCAGGAGCGGATATCATCCATCTTGATTCCATTAAACAGGTGGTCAGCTGGGCACGTGAGAATATGGAAATCAGTGGACTGGATGGAATTCGCTGGCTGGTAGAAGATGCGATGACCTTTGTGAAAAGGGAAGTAAAACGAGGGAAGAAATACCATGGAATTATTCTCGATCCTCCGGCATACGGACACGGACCCAATGGAGAAAGCTGGAAACTGGAGGAAATGATCAATGAAATGATCGGAATAGTTTCCCAACTCCTTGAAAATGAGCATTCATTCCTTGTTTTGAACACATATTCCCTAGGATTTTCATCGCTGATTATCAAAAACCTACTGAACGAACATTTCCCTAACCGATTGAAAGACAGTCAAACAGGTGAAATTTTCCTGAAAGCAACCAGCGGAGTGGTCTTACCCTTGGGTGTAGTGGGCAGGATTTCCTAAAAAGGGTGTTTATAACCTTGTTAATTACGTGCTTCATCGGTTGAAAGAATGAGGTCATCTTTTTTTGGAATTCTCATACCCTGGCTGCTTAATCAACACTTGTTTATTTCCAAGAAAAGAAGCGTTGATGTTTTGAAACGTTATTCACTAACAGAGGCCAGTTTATTCACGGTTAAACCGCTTGAAGTTTTGAATAATAACGATTATCAACAAGTGTGAATTCAGATAGTGTTGAAATGAAAATCAATAGTTTACTATGTGAATAAGTGAAGAATAATTGTGAATAACAATGAATAACTAATAGGAACAAGGTGTTTCGGGAAAAACTATACACGGTTTCAACAGACATATAATAACATATAGTTTATTTAAAGATTAAGATATGATATGATATAGGGTGTTTAAATCTGAACATTCGGTACCCCTAAAAATCCACCCGGTTTTGAACAGCCTTTTTAAAACATCAACAAAACCCCCTGTTGCGCGCATCCCCCATACCTTTGCGTCATCAAGATGCCAGAACCGGTGATTGCTTTACACGAATTGCAGCAAAAAGGATTTATTCAGGAAAGGGTAGACCCCAGGATGGACCTTTTCGAGGAGATAGCACGGCTAAAAAATGAGAAAAACGCCGTAATCCTGGCCCATTACTACCAGGATGCCGATATCCAGGATATTGCAGACTACATCGGTGACAGCCTTGGGCTGGCGCAGGAGGCTGCAAAGACTTCAGCCGACATGATTGTATTTGCCGGGGTACATTTCATGGCAGAGACCGCCAAATTGCTGAATCCGGGTAAAAAAGTGGTGATGCCCGATCTGCGTGCCGGTTGTTCCCTGGCCGATTCCTGTCCCCCCGAAAAATTCAGGGCCTTCAGAGAAGCCCATCCCGGTCATGTGGTGATCAGCTACATCAACTGTACGGCGGCCATCAAGGCCCAAAGCGACATCATCTGCACCTCCAGTAATGCCATCAAGGTGGTGGAAAGTGTTCCCAGGGATACACCCATCATTTTCGCCCCCGACAAGAACCTGGGAGCTTGGGTAGCGAAGAAAACAGATCGTGACCTGATCCTTTGGGATGGTGCTTGTATGGTGCACGAGATCTTTTCATTTGAGAAGATCATCAAACTCAAGGAGCGTCATCCGGAAGCGCTTTTCATCGCCCATCCTGAGTGTGAGGAGCCGGTGTTGAAAATGGCGGATTTTATCGGCTCCACGACCGCGTTATTGAATTTCACGAAAAGCAGCCCGGCCAACAGCTTCATCGTCGCTACCGAAAGCGGCATATTGCATCAGATGCACAAGTCTTCGCCGGAAAAGACCTTCATCCCCGCACCACCGAACAACAACTGCGCCTGCAACGATTGTCCGCACATGAAGCTCAATACCCTTGAAAAGGTGTATTTGTGCATGAAGCATGAATTACCCGAAGTGAATATCGCTCCGGATTTATTCAATGATGCCTTGAGTCCTTTGAAACGGATGCTCGAGATTTAAAAGAAAACAGCGTAAAAAACCGAACTATACATTTCTCGACGCATACCTAAGAGCGAAAACCCATGCAAGTGAATACTTGAATCGTTTTCAACAACTTTACCTACCGGAGCAGTAAATTCGTGTGTTGATTTGAAAAAACAGGGACTATTGTCCCAAGCGACGTGAAGAACAAAAAACACTTCATTTTTTACATTCAGGCAGCATTCTTTGCCTTTCTCCAAACTACTCTACAAGCACAAACAGACAGCCTGGTCACGTTCCTTTATCCCAACGGCGTGATCAGTTCAGAAGGCTTTTTTCGAAATGGCAAACCGGACGGCTACTGGAAGGCGTATTACGAGACCGGGAAATTAAAATCCGAAGGGAACAGAAAGAATGGCCAGCTCGATAGCCTTTGGAAGTTCTATGACGACCAAGGAAGGAAGACCTCCGAAATCAATTACAAGGATGGACAGAAGAGTGGCTGGCAGCGCGATTATTTTCCCGGCGGAGGAATCAGCCTCGAACGTTGGTTGGTGAACGGCCGTACTGACAGTATCGCCAACTACTACAG
>JBJOER010000249.1:0-2971 GCA_046049215.1 Bacteroidota bacterium
TGTGCTCAACAGGAACAAGTCGACCTGGTGCTGATGGGCACAAAAGGAGCCAAAGGAGCTCAGGAATTTATTCTGGGCAGCCATACCTCATCCTTGATCAACCAAACCGATTGCGCCGTCCTCGCCGTTCCCGAGGAAGCGGTATTTAAAGGTATCCGCAGGATCGTTATCGCTACCAATCTCGAGAAAGAGGATCATTTGATGATTCGACAGACCGTAGGATTGTTTGGAAAAGAAAATCCGGAAATCGTCCTGTTGCACATCGAAAAAAGTGGAGAACGTGATCCTGAAGCTGCACTCATGAACTGGTTCCATACCGAAATCCTTCCGAAAATCCAGTATCCACGACTCAAACCGGTCTGCCTGGAAGAGAGCGATGTGATCAGTGCATTGGAACATTACCTCGACAAGGAAACACCCGACCTATTGGTGACTTCCACCCGAAAACGGAATTTTTTCGAACGCATTTTTGAACGCAGCGTCACTCAAAAAATGGCGTTCCACACCCGTATTCCATTGCTTGCACTCCATGTGCATGAGAGCAAGGGACGGGTCATATTTTAGATGTAATCAGACCGCGACACTGAAGTCACGTAGCGCATCGTTAAGCGAGGTTTTGGTATCGGTGCTTGCCTTGCGCTGACCGATGATCAGCGCACAAGGCACCTGGTATTCACCTGCGGGGAACCTTTTGGCAAAGGAGCCCGGAATCACCACCGAACGCGGTGGTACATATCCACGGTGTTCAACGGGTTCCGGTCCGCTCACATCGATAATTCGTGTCGATTGCGTCAACACCACATTCGCTCCCAGCACCGCTTCCTTTCCAATCCTCACCCCTTCAACCACAATACAGCGCGAACCCACAAAAACATCATCTTCCACCACCACCGGAGAGGCTTGCACAGGCTCAAGAACACCTCCTATCCCGACACCACCACTCAAGTGCACCCGCTTCCCGATTTGAGCACATGAACCCACTGTAGCCCATGTATCGACCATGGTTCCTTCATCGACATAGGCACCGATATTGACATAGGAGGGCATCAAAATAACCCCTTTTGCGAGGAAAGAGCCATGACGTGCGATGCCATGGGGAACAACACGGACACCCAATTGCTGGTAATTGGACTTCAGCGGTATTTTATCATGGAATTCAAACGGCCCTACTTCAATGGTGTGCATCTTCATGATGGGAAAATAAAGGATGACCGCCTTCTTGACCCATTCATTCACCTTCCAACCCTCTCCCAAGGGCTCTGCAACACGCAGAATCCCGAGATCCAACTCATCAATCACCTGAACAACCGCATCCCGAACATGGGGCTCATTGAGCAGGGACCTGTCTTCCCAAGCTTTTTCTATCAACTCCATCATAACCAAATCATTGAGAGCACGAAAATAAGTGAATTCGTGACAGCCTCACTACCTTTGACCCGCATGGGCAGAATTATCGCAATCGACTACGGAACCAAACGATGCGGATTGGCCGTGACTGACCCTTCCAGGATCATCGCAACCGCCCTGGAAACGGTCCCCACCCACCAATTGATTGACTACTTAAGAAAGTACATGGCTACCGAAGATGTCGACCGGATTGTCATTGGCGAGCCGAAGCGATTGAACAATACGGATTCTGAAACCACACGTTTGGCTTTACTCTTCGAAAGTCAATTGCAAAAAAACTTTCCCGAAAAAAAAATCTACAGGTACGACGAACGACTTACTTCAAAAATGGCTCAACGCAGCCTGATTGAAAGCGGGCAGTCGAAAAAAGTAAGACGTGACAAAACAGTTCTTGATCGCGTCAGTGCCACCATACTTCTCCAGGACTATCTACTCTCACTCGCAAACAATCCATGATTTATCCCATTGTCGCCTATGGCGATCCTGTACTCCGAAAAAAAGGGACTGCAATCGACCGGTCATACCCTGAATTGGAAAAACTGGTAGAAAACATGTTTAAAACCATGTATCACAGCTCAGGAGTGGGATTGGCTGCCCCTCAGATCGGGCTACCGATTCGATTATTTGTAATAGACGCTACTCCTTTCAAGGATGAAGAACCCACAGCTGATGGATTCAAACGGATATTCATCAATGCTGAAATGCTGGATGAAAAAGGGGATAAGAAACGATTCAACGAAGGCTGCCTGAGCATTCCGGGAGTAAGGGGAGATGTAGAACGCAAGCCAGAAATTACCATCCGCTACCAAGACCTTAATTTCGACACACACACCGAGACCTACGGGGGCATCCAGGCGCGAATCATCCAACACGAATACGATCATATCGAAGGGAAACTTTTCATTGACCATTTTCCTCCAATCAAAAGATCGATGCTAAAAGGGCGATTGAACGACATTTCGAAAGGCAAAACCGATGTCGACTACAAAATGCGTTTCCCTTTGAAGCGATGAAGTCCTTCTCCGGACACTTCCCGATCTTCCTGACCGGATTCATGGGTTCGGGAAAAAGTACAATCGGACGATCACTGTCTCAGCTGACGCGCATACCCCTTCTCGAGCTCGACGACTGCATCGAACAGCTATCAAAATCCAGTATTACCGAGATTTTCAACGAATCGGGAGAAGAAGGCTTCCGACAAATCGAAACGGAGGCATTGCACAATCTGGATTTGAAAAGCAAGCTCATTGTGTCCACAGGCGGAGGCACTCCGGTTTTCAATAACAATATGGAGTGGATGATAAAAAGGGGATATGTCGTTCACCTACAATGCAGACCCGGAGTACTCTTTCATCGACTCGCACCGGAAAAATCACACAGACCACTCCTGAGCTCACTAAGTGACACTGAACTGATGGTTTTCATCATCGATGTACTAAAAAACCGACTGCCCTTTTACAGCAAGGCGCATCTTCAGGTCAATGCCGAAAAAACGCCGGATGAAGTAGCCAAAGAAATAATCAACAAACTGAAGATACCCCTTACCAATTTTTGATTGGAGCAC
>JBJOER010000250.1:0-3827 GCA_046049215.1 Bacteroidota bacterium
AGTCGATAGGGTAGGGTTGCTTTTGGATCTCATTTCCATCGCTTCCGCCTGATCCTTCCACTTCCAGCTGGTGAGGAACCCCTGACTCTTCAAGAATGCGGATAACGCGATCAACAAACACACGACGAGGAATTCCGGAGTCCCTCAGTGAAACGGCAACACCGTGTCCTGCTTTCACACCTTCCGTCACCCACGTGATGTCGCTGATGAGGCATTGACGGATCCGGTACTTGTCCCATAAGGTCTTGATCAGATAGGGTACCGAACCTCCGCCATGTTCCTCCCAGCAGCTGAAGACGACAACTCCGTTTTCAAGGGTTTCGCACAGCCTCAGTGCATTGTAAACGCCCAGTCGGTTGTCGAGGTAGCAGGATTGAACCCAGTCCGGATCTTCCCTGAAATCCATTTTGAAATGCAGTGGGGTGCCCCTGTCGATTTCCCGATGAAAACGGATGCTCAACTGCCGGTCGTCCTCGTCTACATGCAACTCGCCCTCGATCTCACCCAGGGAATCCTTGCCGCATAGGATGAAGCCATCAGCGGTCTTCGGACCTCCGATGCGTACAAGTGCATTGCCGTATCGGGTATGGAATCCAATGGAATCGATGTGTGCGAACACTGCGGTTCGGGGTTGCCCGAACACCAACACGATGCAATGCTGATAATCCTCGCCATAGAGGATCTCCGGCTGTTTATTCCATTTTGTGTGGTGCTGTTGTATGTAGTCGAGCAGAAAGCGGTGCATGGGTTCTTCATGCCCCGAAACAGAGGGTATGCCGCAAAGGGTTTTAAGTAGTTCCATGAGCAGGTGGTTCAATTCGGCAATGGTGTCCGAGTGTTGGGTGAGTTTGAATGGTGTTCAGTAGTTGTTGTGCTGAGCTGCGACGGATCTCCACCTCGATCAGTGAAGGTTCTCCGGGTTGTTGGCTTGTGATTTTCGCTCCGGCCGACCGCAAGACTCTAAAGACCTCGTTGAGCTGATCGTAAGGAAATTCGAGGCGAAACCGCTCGCGAATGAATTCTTCTTTGGTTCCCGCAGCAGCAATAGCCTGCATTGCCGATTCCCGATAGGCCTGGATAAGTCCGGGTATGCCGAGTTGTGTGCCTCCGAAATACCGCACAACCACCACCATTGCATACGTGATGCCATTGGAATTCAAGGCGCCAAGAATAGGTTTTCCCGCCGATCCGGAAGGTTCTCTGTCATCACTGTAACGGTAAACAGTTTGATCGCTCGTGAGCCGGTAGGCGTAGCAATGATGATTGGCCTGCGGATGTTCTTTTTTCAAATTATTCAAAAGCAGTTTCGCTTCAGTTTCGGAAAAGATGGGAGCGGCAAAGCCCATGAACCGACTCGATTTAATACGGATGTCGGACAAGCCCTTGCCGGACAGGGTCAGGTAGGAGTCATCAAACAGCATCAACGTGTCAGGATCAATATGCTGGAGACAGCCAGGATGAGACCGGCGATGTTGACTCGGGTGAGTTTCTCTTTGAACAACAGGATGGCAAAAGTGGTGGAGATCAATACCACCATCACGTTTGACAATGCAAAGGCCAGCGAGCTTTCGATGCCAGGGCTTTCAAGCACCATGACGAGGAATAAGAGCGAGAAGTAGTTCAATGTTCCCAGTAAAAGGCCGGCGAGTATGCTCTGGCGATCGATCCGCTTGGCTTGAGTGATTCGCCTCCAGGTTGACCAACCGAATCCGATTATTCCTGCGGAACCAAAAAGAAGTGAGAAATAGAATCCGTTGTTCTGGCCGTTCATGTGGTGGTGTTGCGACCATTTGATGGAGGTGTCAACCATTCCGCTGCCTATGAATAAGAGAAGTGGCAAGAGCCAGGTCAAGTTGCCGTGGTTCGCTTTTTGGCTATCGGCCTTATTGCTTTTAAAGCTGCTCAGCACCAAAGCCACGATGGCCAGGGCCATTCCTAAAACGCGCTGGGTTGTAATCTTGTCTCCATAAAGAAGTATGCCTGCGATTATCGGTATCACCATGGACATTTTGCCGGCAATGGAAGTGATGGCCACTCCCGCTTTTTGGGCGGTAAGTGCGGCGATTTGAAAGACCACGATGAAGAGCATGCCGATGAAAAGCCCGGAGGGAAGGAGTCCGGGTAATGTATGCAGGATGGAGATGTTATAATTATGGTCAACGAAAAAGGACAATAAACAAGCGGTTAGATAGTTGACAGTGAGTCCGTGCAGGTTGTCGACTCTCCACTTCTCGAAATACTTAAGGATGATGTAGAGGGACGATGAAAAGAGTGCAGCAAGGAAGAGAAGGAACAGGTTGCTTCCGGTCATAGTGTGTTGTTGTTTACGATCCGCACATACCGGTCTCCGTCTATCGATTCAAAGTGTATCTCTCCAGCAGGCAAAAAGGGGGCGATGATCCCTGAGCCGAGCTCTTTGTCAGCCATGAAAATCCTGCATTCGTTCCAGGAATTGTTTTTGAGAAATAGTTCATGCGTTATCGCTCCGCCCTCCACAAGGACAGAGGAAAAACCCTCTTTCCATAGTGATTCGAGAACGTAGTCGATCGTATTGCCTGCATCAGGTAACCGGATATGCTCCGCGTTTCTGTACCCTGCAGAGCCTTCAGGTCCGAATACAATTGTGCGTTGTGTGCCGTCAAATACATGAAGATGATCCATGCCGGCCAGTGCCCCCGATCTGTCGAGAAGTATGCGGACTGGCGAACGACCTGAGCAGTACCTTGTGTTCAACTTAGGATTGTCTGTCATTACCGTTCTTGCACCGACAAGAATGGCCTGCTCTTCCGCCCGCCAGGCATGCGAAATGAACCGGGTAGTTTCGTTACTGATGCGAACGGGGTGGTCTGCTTTTCCAATGAAACCATCGCTGCTCTGCGCCCACTTTAAAATGACATAAGGTTGTTGATGGAGCTGGGCATGTACAAAGCGGATATTCAGCTCCTGACACTCTTTTTCAAGCACACCTGTGATGACATCGATCCCGGCATCGCGCAGTTTCTGTATTCCCAGTCCATTGACCTGATGGTTGGGGTCGGTCATTCCTACCACCACACGTTTGATTCCTGAACGAAGGATGGCATCGGTGCACGGAGGGGTTTTGCCGTAGTGATTACAGGGTTCCAGGTTGACATACAGGGTGGCCTGTTGTAAGTCCTCGTCCGTACTCACGTGCTGTAAAGCCATCACTTCTGCATGAGGCCCGCCGAAACGTTCATGGTATCCTTCTCCGATGATGCGATTTGCATTTACGATCACACATCCGACCAGAGGATTCGGTGCGACCATCCCCGCGCCCGATCGGGCAAGCTGAATGCAGCGACCCATGAAGCGGATATCATCAGAGGATGGGATTGACATGCGTGCAAAAATACGTGCAAATTCCGCTTCTGTTTCGAAATCGGATGAATGAAAGGGGTTTCACAGGATGTATCTTTGTCAGGTGACTATCCGGGAGTTTTATTTGCTCTTTCATTCGGAATTGCAACACGTGTATGACGCGGGTGAAGTGGATGCCATGTGGAAATGGTTGATTTACGACAGGCTTCCTGAACAAAAAGATGTACTACGTCGTGATCCATCTGCGTTGATCGATGGTGGAATGTTATCTGTATTGAAGTCCGATCTCGACCGGCTGAAGTCCGGAGAACCTTTTCAGTATGTGGTGGGCTACACTGATTTTCGCGGACTTCGTTTGTCGGTCGATAAACGTGTGCTTATTCCCCGTCCGGAAACGGAGGAGATGGTCGATTCCATCGTCGCGCAATCCGATTTTAATCCGGAGAATATTGTGGATATATGCACAGGGAGCGGTTGCATTGCACTGG
>JBJOER010000251.1:0-2743 GCA_046049215.1 Bacteroidota bacterium
CGAAACAGAACAGTTTGAGCAGGTTTTGTTTGGCATAGGATAGTTGTATTATTTATTAAATGAGTCGATTCCGCAATTTGAAAATGAAACCTATCTAGGCTAGGTCCTATCGCCAGACCAGCCTGTCGCTAAGTCTGTTCATGACAAAATTTAGTGTCATTTTTTTTAGGGGGTAGTGTCGGATTTGTGACGGAAGAACCTACACCCCCTGAAAACGCTATTTTCCTAACTCATTGAGAGACAGCTATAAATGCAAAATGGCGCCCTATAAGAGGCGCCATTTTGAGTTCCCAGCGGTCCGGACGGGACTCGAACCCGCGACCCCATGCGTGACAGGCATGTATTCTAACCAGCTGAACTACCGAACCGTTTCCTGAACAAAAAATTCCTTGAACAGGGGTGCAAAGATATTTTGATTTCCTTTTTTAACCAAACATTTCGAGCGGAATATTCCTTCCCTCTTTTAATTTTTAATAATCGGGAGGTAAACCATACGCCCGCCGGCCTGGATCCGGACAATGTAAGTACCCGATGCCAGACTGCTCAAGTCGAAGATGGTTTCGGCCGATGTAGGAGCGAAAAACATCAACTCGCGTCCTTGCAGATCCAAAACCCAGATAACCTGTGGCAACTCCCTGGATTTCAGTTGGAAGATACCGGATGAAGGGTTCGGGTATATTGAAAAGCCCAACTGCTCCCACTCGGCGATTCCGGAGCAGGGGTCAACGGTGATGCTGGAGGTGTCCCGCCCAATGCAGCCGGCAGAATCGGTGTAATTATAAACGATGTTTTTCAAACCCAATCCGGCAATGGTCGGGTTGAAAGTGGTTCCGCTGACTCCCGGTCCGGTATAAAATCCTCCAGCAGGATTTCCCGGGGTGAGGATGATGGGTGCCGAATTCAGGCAAACCTGGTTTTGCAACTCCACGTAGCTGACGGACGGTGCGTTCATGACAATATTGAGGGTGTCGGAGGCGGAGCAGCCGTTCGCTGCAGTCACCTCCACCCAATAGGTTCCACTCGAGTTCACCAGGATGAATGATGTAGTGGCACCGGTGCTCCAGATATAGCTGCTGCCTCCGGACGCACTGATTGAAACAAATCCCTGGCAGATATTCAGGTCATTCCCCAAATTGGCGACAGGTGGTGTCAGGATATTGACAGATACAGATGCCTGATTGGTGCATCCCAATCCGTCGGTCACAGTAACCGTATAAATGCCCGATGCATTCACATTGATGGATTGCGTGGTAGCAAACGTGCTCCACTGGTATCCGGTTCCGCTACCGGTAGCCGTAAGCGCGACCGGACCACCGCACTGGGTGATATTGCTTCCCAATGAAACGCCGGGCAGCGGATTGATGGTGACATTCACCGTGTCGGTTCCCGAGCAACCGGCAGAATTGGTGGCGACCACAATGTAATCTCCGCTGGCACCCACCTGAATGGTGGGGGTAGTCGCTCCAGTGCTCCATGAATAGGTAGAGAACCCTGGCAACACAATGGTTGCGGAACCGCAAGCCGTTACGTCGTTACCTAGACTGACCGGAATAAGCGAAGGACAAACCGAGATCGGAGTGCACTTGGTGTTGGTTCCACCACAAGTGTCTGTTACCGATAAACAAACATTGTATAGGCCAAGTCCCGCATAGGTGTGAGTGGGACTGGCCTGAGTCGAAGTGTTTCCATCTCCGAAATCCCAGGAGTAACTGACCGCGTTGAGAGAGGCATCAGTAAAAGTGACCGATGGATAAGCTGTGGAATAAGTGTAATCGGCCAGGGCGGGAGCGGGACAGATGATCACCGTGGTGCAAACCGTGTCCGTATCACAAGGAGCATAAATGGTAGAACAAACGGTGTAAGTTCCCGGCGAGGCATAAGTGTGAGTAGGATTGAAGGCGGTATCAAGAGGACTACCATCGCCGTAATCCCAGATGGACGTAGACGAAACGCCTGAGCCATTCGTAAAGGCATAGGTGGTACCACCCTGCCAGATATAATTCAGATTAAAAGTAAAGTTCGCGTCATAATACAGGTTCACCCGGCTGATACTGCCAGAAGCCTCGGTCCAAAGATCCTGCGGAGCCGTATTGGACAAAGTGAACTGCATCCCCAAACGGGAAATGGTTACCGCTAACCCGTCGATGGTGGAGCTCGAAGGACTTGGCGCATAAGAATTGTTGTCGGCACGATTTCCAAGTACACCGATGATATCACCCTGCGATACGGGAATATTTACAGATATGACCCCGGTGGCCGGATCATTCTGAGTGATGAAAAGCAAGGTGAAATCGTTGGTCGTGGTGGCATAGGTAGGCGGTGGATTGTTGAGCCGGACTACAGCAATATTTTGAGCTCCGGAGGAGGCGTCAGTAGGCACCTCTAATCCGGTGATGGTAAAACAAGTCGGGGCGGTGAACCAATAGCCCCTGACATTACCGGAGAAAGTACTCGATTGAGGAGGCAATGGCATCAGGGTTTGAGCTTGCACGAACCCTGAACAAAGGATGCAAAGCACCCAGATCTGTAAAAATCGCTTCATGTAGATGACAATTGAGTTTGAGTAACAAACCTATAAAAAAAGTGGCTTCGTTGAAAACAACCTGATGAAATGTCTGGGTAAGCATAACCTTGACAAACTGATGAATGCCAAGACAAAAGGATAAAAACCGTCCGGAAGACCAAGAAAAAATAGGCAGTTCAACGAATTGATCACAGCAAATCAATACCACTGAGTACTGTA
>JBJOER010000252.1:0-2621 GCA_046049215.1 Bacteroidota bacterium
GAAGCCGTGCCGGATGCCAGCGCTTTCGGTACGTTGGCTGAGACCACGGCCATCGACTACCGGCAACGCATTGAATACTCCATTTTGGAAACCCAATACACCTTGTCTGAATTGGATTTGAAACGTTACAAATCCTTGCAATGGCCCACCTTGGTAGCCTATGGAAGCTATAGCGCGAATGCTTCCAGAAATGAATTCAACATATTCCAATCGGGATATCGCTGGTATCCCACCGCCATTATAGGCGCATCGGTGAAAATGCCCTTGTTCGCTGGATTGAAAAACCGTTACCAGGTCAACCAAGCAAAATTGCGTTTGGAAATGGTGGAGAACGGCTCCATCAAACTGGAACAAGGAATCGAGTTGGAATACCGCAATGCAGTCTCCAACCTGAACAAAGGCATCGAAGACCTGAAGATGCAACAGAAAAACCGCGACCTCGCCCGTGAGATCGTGCGCATCGCCAAGGTCAAGTATGACAAAGGGGTGGGCTCCAGCCTTGAAATCGTGGAGGCGGAATCCTCGCTTCGCGAATCGGAAACCAATTACTTCTCCTCCCTATTGGCTGCGGCTGTGGCCAAAGTCGAGTTGGAAAAAGCCATGGGTAAATTCAAATTCTGAACAATCACTTTCATCATGAAAAAAGTATTTGCATATCTGATGCTCTCGATGGCCATCGTAGCTTGTGGCGGAGAGCAAGCCGGCGACAAAACAGCCGAGCTGGAAAAACTACTGAAGGAACAAGCCAAACTCAATGAACGCATCCGCACACTGAAGGACGAGATCAGGAAGGAAACAGGATCCGTGTCGGGTATTCGTTTGGTTGAATTGAAAGCGCTGCAACCACAGGTTTTCACCAACTACGTGGATGTACAAGCCAAGGTAGACGGCAACCAAAGTGTGGCCTTGAGTTCCAGGTCACAGGGAACGGTGCGATCCATCAATGTGAAAGTGGGTGACAAGGTAAGGGCGGGACAGGTCCTTGCACAGCTCGACGATGTTGGCACCTCGGGAGCCTACGCGGAGATCAGCACCCAATACCAATTTGCACGCGATGTGTATGAAAAGCAAAAAAGCCTGTGGGAACAGCAAGTAGGTTCGGAAATTCAATACCTGCAAGCCAGGAATAACATGATGGCCTTGCAGAAACGGATGTCGGCCACCAGCGCTCAATTGGATTTGAGTCGGATCAAGGCTCCCGTTGCCGGAACAGTGGATGCGGTGAACATCAAAGTAGGTCAAGCCGTGATGCCCGGCATGCCTGCCATTTCAGTGGTAAACCTATCAAGCCTGAAGGTCACCGGCAATGTCGGGGAATCACTGGTGGGAAAAGTGAATGCCGGTGATCCGGTGATGATATACTTTCCGGATTTGAAAAAAGAGGTGCCTTCCAAAATTGCATTCGCCTCGAGGATGATTGACCAGAGGAACCGTACATTCAACGTTGAGGCCCCGTTGGATTCCATCCCCGGCCCTTTGAGTCCGAACATGGTTGCCGTATTGAAAATAGCCGATTACAAATCCGACAGTGCCTTGGTGGTACCGGTGGATTTGGTTCAGCGATCCTCAGAAGGGTCATACCTCATGGTAGCTGAAAACCGCAACGGCAAATTGTTGGCTGCTCGAAAGAAAGTCACCTTGGGTCGTACCTATGGAGGTTCGACCGAAGTGCTCACTGGCATTACCTCAAAAGACCAGGTCATCGTAAACGGCTACCGCGACCTCAACGAGGGCGAGGAATTAAGAACCAAGTGAACCAACACCTCATCCCTTTATGAGCAATCCATTCAAAGAGTTCAAGCCCTCGAGTTGGGCCATCAGCAACCGAACCAGTATTTACATACTCACCGTCATCATCACCCTTGCGGGCTTGTCGACGTACAACAACCTACCAAAGGAGAATTTCCCCGATATCGTGGTGCCGCAGATTTTTGTGAGCACCATCTACCCCGGCACATCCCCTGCCGACATGGAGAATCTCGTAGTGAAACCGCTCGAGAAACAGATGAAGTCGATCAACGGGGTTAAAAAAGTATCAAGTACCTCGCAACAGGATTTCGCCAACATCATTGTAGAGTTCAATACCGATGTGGATGTAGCTGTCGCGAAGCAGCGCGTAAAAGATGCGGTGGACAAGGCACGCAACGACTTACCTACCGATCTGCCAAATGATCCCAACGTTCAAGACATCAACTTTTCAGACATTCCCATCTTGTTCATCAATATCGCAGGAGACTACCCACTCGACCGGTTGAAGGGATATGCGGATGATTTGAAGGACCGCATTGAAAGCATGAAGGAGATCTCACGGGTGGACATCATCGGTGCTTTGGAACGGGAGATTCAGGTGAACATCGACATGTACAAGATTCAGGCCGCTAATGTGTCGATGCGGGATATTGAAAATGCGATTCGATTCGAAAACCTCACCATCTCCGGCGGAACCGTTCCCATGGACGGCATGCGCCGGTCGATCTCCGTGAAAGGTGAATTCAAAAACGTGGAAGCCATCCGCAACATCGTGGTCCTCTCCACGGAAGGCGCACCATTGTATCTGCGTGACATCGCCGAAGTGCGTGACGATTTCAAGGAGCAAGAGAGCTACGCTCGCCTGTACGGGA
>JBJOER010000253.1:0-5979 GCA_046049215.1 Bacteroidota bacterium
GACTGTTCGACCGTTGCCATGGTGTCCATGGTGTCGGTGGTGGTCATGCTTTGCACGCGGATCGGATTGGTTCCTCCGATGCCAACATCGCCCACCATGACTTCACGTGTAGCCAGTCGGCTGTAAGCGGTCAGGCTATTGCAGAATACGCCGGGAAGACTGTTGTTCTCCATGAGTTTGCAAAGATACAGGTGACCACGGTGCAACACCCGTCACCGCAGGATTGTTTAAAATGACCGGTTTTTCAAGGAAAGATCCTAATTTTCTAAAAAAATCGACCCATGAGGATTCTTCTGATCCTAACCAGCCTCTTTTGGTGGCTTCAGGCCAATGCCCAAAGCCCCTGCATCAACAACACCAATTCGCTTAGCTTCAGTGCAGCAAGCGTGAACATCACCTCCGATGTCAATCTGGCTCCGGATACCGCTATTACGGTGGAAGCGTGGATACGCGCCACGGCCTGGGGCGTGAATGTGTTTGACGGCACCATTGCCTGCAAACACAGCTGGAGTCAGGGGGAGCAAGGATATGTTCTGCGTGCAGGCGGCAGCGGACAGGTGGAATTCAAGATCGCAACGAACATCAGCTGGCAGGGTCCGGCCAGCCCCATTGGATCGATGAACCTGAACACCTGGTATCATGTGGCAGGTACTTACGATGGCGATTCCGTGAAGGTGTTCATCAACGGAATTCAACAGGGCTCCCTATACATGCCCACGGGCATGGTTCCCGGAACAGCTTATCCCTGGAGGTTCGGTCGCCTGTCGGATCCGTCCCAAGCACAGACCCGGTATTGGTCCGGTCAAATTGATGAGGTACGCATTTGGAACAGATCCCTGACTGCATCGGAGATCCTCGCCCGCTACGACCACCATCTTGACCCCGCACAGGAGACAGGACTGGTGGGCTACTGGCGATTCAATGACGGTAACGGAACAACGGTAACCGACCAGACCTCCAATGGCAACAATGGCACATTGGCAGGGGCTGTTTGGAGCACGCTGGTCCCATTCAATCAAACAGCAGCAACTCCGGTCGTCTTCCCCAATGGACTTCTCCTTACCAGCACGCTCACAGCCGTCGCCTACCAATGGAATCTGAATGGTACTCCTATCCCCGGTGCGAATTCCATCTCCTGGACCGCTCAGGCGAATGGAAGCTACACAGTCACCATCACCGATTCGGCAGGATGTACTGCAACCTCGGGTCCATACATCATCGCCAGTGTCGGTCTGGAAGAAACCGCCCGCCCGGATTGGGTTGTACTCAGAAACGAAAACACATTCATCTTCCAGTCGAAAAAGGGACTCCTTTTGGATCGGATATCGATTTACAACCCGGCCATGCAAATGGTCTTCGACAAGGCACTCAAAGGCTCTGAAGTAGAATGGAATGCCGCCGGAGCAGCACCCGGAGTTTACTTCGTACAGATAACGGATAGGGATAACCGAACGGGTCAACTAAAACTATTCGTAAGGTAATTCCTCACGACATCTGCGCGATGAAGTAATCGTTTATCGGATCAAGCACGTGATCGATCCAGAAATTGTCGTTTTTTTCGGCTTCATCCGGATTGGGAAACTCGGAGTGATCAATTGACAACTCGGTACCCGCAGGGTGCGCCGCAAAACGAACATGGACTTTTGAGGCTTTGGTCCGTTTGTCCCATTCGGTGGGTTTCCAGGTGAATGCGAGTTCCTTACCGAATTCAAAACCCGAAACCTCCCCCTTCACCCAGCCGTCGAACCATTCGAATCTTCCACCGGATGTCGATTCGAAAACAGACATTCCTCCACCCCATGCTGCAACGATACCCGGATCGGTAAACGCTTCGAATACCGCATCGGGTGAAGCATAAATCACGTATTTTCTGCTAAAACGAAAATCTGCCATCGATTCGGATTTTTTCTCTGGTGTGCTAAACGGATATTTAATCCATGAATACGATCCGGCGTGTGATGGCCTCGCCGTTCAGTTCGACACGCAGCAGGTAGACACCGGGAGGAACATCCGCAGTGATCTCTTCGCGGATTTCTCCAACCCGGTTTTGAAAAAGTCGGCGTTGGATTTGCCGGCCGGTCAAATCGCTGATCGTACAAACGATATTAGAAGCCTGTCCGGTTTCAAGACGAATGGATACACGTTCGCGGGTCGGATTGGGATAGACTTCGAAGCCATATCGAATTCCGGCCGGATCGGCAACACCTATAACCCCGGTGATATTGATATCGTCGATATAGAGGTTATTGCCAAGATCGTTGGCAAATTCAAAGCGGATCAGGATGCTGGGGCGACCAGAGAACGTGGTTGAACTCAGGTTGATGGTTTCCGTCACCCATTGATTTGCGTTGGGCACAAAGGCACCCGTTGTATTCGGAGCCGTAGGCAATGCCGTTCCGATCTTGGTGAAACGAGGCTGCCAGCTGAAGCCGCAGTTATTGGAAACAAACACCTTCAATACACTGCTGTCACTGCTGTTCTTGGCTGCGAATGCATACTTAAACGTCAACTGAGCCGAAGTGATACTCGAGAAATCGAAGGTGGGCGTAAGGAATGCATCCACACTGCCCGAAGGATTTCCACTCTGATTGATCAGACGAAGGGAACGGGAACCGGTTGCTCCGGCGAGAGAGGTTACCGCCCATGCGTTAGTAATACCGGTATTTTCCACCGACCAGAAATTACCGGGGATGGTAATCGTTTCGAAACTCTCCGAAACGGGAGCAACGATTTGACCCGGGTTGGGATACACCTTGACGATACCCGGACGTACGATCACATCTGTACCGGCAGCATTGGTGACGTGCAGTTCCACATCGTAGGTTCCCGGCTGAGCATAAGAAACCGATGGGGTACGGGACGTATCGCTTGCGGGAGTCCCACCGGGGAAATACCAAATTCGGGATGTAGCCTCGCCGCCCCAGGATACATCACTAAACGTAAGGGATCCTCCCTGACAAACCTGACGTGTTTTCTGGTCGAAATCGGCTTTGGGGACGCAGGTCTGCACCACGTGACCTATTTCAGTTCCAGTCAACAACAGGTTGGAGTTCTGCCATAAATTGTCTCGGCCACCTGCGGATGAATTCAAAGCGGCATGCATCGCTGCTTTTTGACCTTCCGTGAACATGTAATGACAGGAGGCATAATCCATGTAGTTCTGTACGTTATCGACAGTGCTGCACGTGACTTGCGAAGTATTGCAACTGAAATCGGCTACCCCGATCGTGTTGGGCGTGTCGGAGATCCCGTCGTCGGTATTGCAATTGCCCGGATCACCAGGGGTGTTGGTGGACCCCCAGGTGTGAGGCAGGTCGAGCCAGTGGCCGGCCTCATGCGTCAACGATCGCTCGGTGTAGTTTGAGCTGCTTGCCGTTCCGAAACTTCCGGTGTAGTCGTGTCGCATAACAACCCCATCAATTGCGGGATTAATGCCGGGATAATAGGCGTATCCTGCTGCACCACTGGCGATGTTCTTCACGACCCATATGTTGAAATAACGGTCGGAAGGCCATCCGATCAACGACTTCACGTTATCGTTGGCGGCATTGGTGAATGTGGAATAGGTTCGTGTAATTCCGTCGGTGCAATTGCCCTGGGGATCGAGATTGGGGAGAACGAATTCAATTTGAGCGTTCGCGAAAATGGGTTGGAAAAGCGGCACAACCACCCCTGTATCCGGATTGAGTTTCTGAAAACTCAAATTGAGCGAGTTCACAGCATCCAGGATCTGCGCCTTGCTGATGTTTTCGGAACCATAGGTATGGATGACATGAAACACAACGGGGATACGGTAGAGAACCGAGCCGTTGGAGTTCATCACCCGCTCGGCATAGCCTGCTTTCTCGAACTGCTTGCGGAATTCACGCAGCATGTTGTTACGCTCCCCGGCACCAGGGTCTATTTTAACGGCTTCCTGCCATTTGAAATCGGTATCGCAGTGACGAAACTCCTGACCCTGTACATCGGTTTGCGCACCGATGATTGCGAAAAAGAGGGCAAGAACGAAATTCTTCCGTATGGATTGACTCATTGCGCTTAAGTGTAGGATGGATCTTGATTAAGGGGTGATGACTTGCAATTCAAGGTGACACAAACCGTAAGTCCATGCTGAACGATCCCTGCAAACGGATCATTCATGACAAACGGTAAGATGAACGGATTACTGCACGACAACGCGTTTGGTGACTGCATGCTCGCCGAAGAGCAGACGCACCATATAGACTCCCGGCTCGAGTACGGCAGGGATGGTGTATTGGTGTGGACCCGCAGGCAATTCGTCGGTGAAAGAACTCACCTGTCGTCCGCTGGCATCCAGCACATCAATGGTGATGCGACCGAAGGAGGCCATGTCGAAGTCCACATAGGTATTGGACCTGGAAGGATTCGGCCAGACGTTCACATTGGATTGAGCGGCATTGATCTCGTCGACACCTACCGTTCCCGTGATATTGATGTTGTCGATGAAAATGTTATTGCCGGTATCGTGTGTGAATTCGAAGCGGAAACGGACGTTTGGTTTGGTGGAGATCGTAGTGGAAGCCAGGTTGACGGTTTCGGTGCGCCATTGGCTTGCACCGGGAAGGAAGTCAGTAGAGACCGGAGCTGCGGTAGTTTGTAGTTGAGCACCCTGCTTGGTGTATCGTGGTGTCCAGGTCTGACCGCAATTGGTCGAAAATGACATCACCAATTTATCGTCGTTGGATTGGGTATTCGACTGGAAAGCGAAAGCCAGATCGAAAGTCATGGAGGCATTGGTGATGTTCGACAAGTCGAACGCGTTCGTAATGAACTCATCAGGACCTTTTCCATTGCCCTGGTAATTGTACAGGTTCATCGAATAACTGCTGCCTGCTGCACCTGCGGCATTGTTCACATCCCAGGCATTTCCATCGTTCAGGTTGCCGATGAACCAATCAGGAAGAAGGATACCTGCTTCGAAATTTTCAGAGTAAGGGATGAAACCTGTAGCGCCCGTGGCGCTGACCACCACCATACCGGTGACGGTTTTGGTATCGCTACCCGACGCGTTATTCACGGTAAGCGTCACGTCGTATACACCGGGAGTTGTGTAAACCACCGTCGGGTTGGCTGATGTATCCGTTGAAGGAGTTCCACCGGGGAAAGTCCAGGTACGGGATGTGACTTCGCCTCTCCAGGAGATGTCGTTGAATTGGAGGCTACCCCCGACACAGATATAGCGCGGTTTCGGGATGAAATCTGCTTTAGGCACACAGACCACTGGAGCACTTCCATTCGTTCCGGTGGCGATGAGGTTAGAAGTCTGCCAGAGGGTGTTTCTGGAACCGATGGAAGAGTTCAATGCCGCGGTCATGCGTGTGCATTGACCGATGGAGAACATGTTCTGACAATCTCCGTTGGTATAATCCATGTAGTTCGTAAACATGTCACCGTTGGGGGAGTTGCCGATGCAGTTACTCAAATACGGCCAGCTGGGACAGATGCTTAGATTCGCCTCGTAATGGGGAGGAGTATCGCTTACAAAATCGTTTCCGCAGGTGGCATCGCCCCAAATGTGACGCAGGTTCAGCCAGTGTCCGATTTCGTGGGTGGCGGTACGACCGTTATTGCCGCTGTTGGCAGCTGTTCCAATGCTGCCCATGTAGTCGTGCTTGATAACCACGCCGTCGGTAGTGGATGAGCCGCCACCGGGGAATTGCGCGAACCCGATCACCTGGCCGGGGGAGCCGCTACTGTTTTCAATACTGTTCACAATCCAGATATTCAGGTAATTGCTGCTGGGCCAGTAACTCAGGGCCTTGACGTTGTTGCGGGCGTTGTAGGTCAGTGGGGAGTATACCCGAACAATGCCGTCTGTACAGGCGCCGTTCGGATCCAACTGTGCCAGACGGAACTCCACATCAAGACTACCGGCCAGGGGCTTAAATGGAGCCGGGGTGTAAATGGAATCCCAGTTCGTGTAGTTGAAGTCCTTGTTCAGGGAATCGATCTGGTCAA
>JBJOER010000254.1:0-3215 GCA_046049215.1 Bacteroidota bacterium
ATGGAAGTGGATGCGACCAGGCAACAAATGGCAGCCGCCAATACGACGAGTAGGAGGATTCCGTACTTCATGACCGTTGTTTTATTGGAGTGGATGAAAGATGAGCCGTCAAGCACCTTCCGTATCGTATTTCTCAACAAGGTTGCATGGTTGTCTTGTGGGATATTCCCGGTCAGAGGTTATTGACCCTGACCGAGTGAATAAGCCGGTTTTCCGTCGAAGGCGTACAGGTTTTCGGTTTTAATGATATCTATATCTTGTTCCTCTGCTGTCTCAAGAAGGTGAAGAATCTGTTTCTTGGTCATCAATGTCTCGTTGACCGGTTTGAAACGGCAGCGCCAGTGATCCGTGCAAAACGTTTCCGGAAATCCGTCCGGATAAACTTTGATGCCCCGGTTGGTGATCATTGAAAGTTTTATACCGTTGGCATCCAGCTTGTGGATCTTTTTTGCAAGTTCTTCGGCATTGGTTCCTTGCCAGTGCACGAAAAGATCGACGCCCTGTAAGGTTTTGTTGCGGGCGGCCTTGCGCCGGTACTTGGGCAGCTGGATCGATTTGGCACGCGCATACTCTACGGCTTTCATCTTACTTGGCTTTTGTCCCAGGTTGGCGATAACCTCATCAGCGAATTCTTTAGTGCCGACTTTCTTTTTGCTAACCCCCTCTTTGTAGATGTCGTAGGTATGAATTCCATCTTCGATGGTTTTCAGCCAGGCGTTCTGAACTTTTTCTGCGACTTCGGTTTGCCCGATATAGTTCAGCATTTGTACCGCTCCTTGAAGCAGACCGGAAGGATTGGCCATATTTTGTCCAGCCCTGCGGGGAGCCGATCCGTGAATCGCTTCGAACATGGCGCATTCCTCACCGATGTTTGAAGACCCGGCAAGACCCACCGATCCTGCGATCTGGGCCGCAATGTCGCTCAGTACATCACCGTACAGGTTCGGCATTACGATCACATCGAATGCTTCAGGTGTGTCGGCCATCTTGGCTGCTCCGATATCGATGATCCAGTGTTCGTTCTCGATTTTGGGATATTCCCTGGCGATTTCATCGAACACCTGGTGAAAGAGTCCGTCAGTCTGCTTCATGATGTTGTCTTTGGTGAAGCAGGTGACTTTCTTTCGTCCATATTGGACAGCGTATTCAAAAGCATAGCGGATGATCTTTTCGCAGCCGGGTCGGCTGATGAGCTTCAGACATTGGATCACTTCGTCCGTTTGCTGGTGCTCGATGCCCGCATAAAGGTCTTCCTCGTTTTCACGAACGATAACGATGTCCATCAACGGATGCTTGGTGTTCACGAACGGATGCAGGCTGAAGCAGGGGCGGATGTTGGCGTATAGTCCGAGGAATTTTCGCGTAGTCACGTTTAGGCTCTTGTACCCGCCACCCTGTGGTGTGGTGATCGGAGCTTTTAAAAAAACCTTGTTCTTGCGGATGATGTTCCAGGATTCTGGAGCGATGCCGGAAGTGTTGCCCGACAAATAGACTTTCTCTCCGACTTCGATCTCGTCGGTTTCGATCTGAGCGCCTGCCGCACGGATGATCGCGAGCGTGGCATCCATGATTTCGGGCCCGATACCGTCGCCTTTTGCAATGGTGATGCGTTGCATGATGTTCGTTTTTTGATGACGCTGCAAATCTGCGATAAACAAATCATAAGTTTATATTTATATTTGCAATAGAAAGTATAAATAAGATTTATGAACTACACCCTGCATCAACTTCGGATATTCCTGAAAGTGGTCCAGACCAAAAGCATCACAAAAGCTGCCGAGGAGTTGCATCTGACACAACCTGCGGTTTCAATCCAGCTGAAGAATTTCCAGGACCAGTTCGACCTTCCGCTGATTGAATTCATCCACAAAAAGATTTCAGTGACCGATTTCGGTTTGGAGATAGCCGAGGCAGCAGACAAGATCCTGGCGGAGGTGGCAGGCATCAATTACAAGATGCATGCTTACCAAGGTCAACTCACGGGCAGGATCAAATTGTCGGTGGTGTCCACCGGAAAGTATGTTGCGCCGTATTTCATATCCGATTTTTTGAAGAAGAACCAGGGTGTGGAATTGATCATGGACGTAACCAACAAGGCTCGGGTGATTGAAAGCCTTGTGCAGAATGAAGTCGATTTTTCGCTTGTCAGCGTTTTGCCGGAGAATGTGCGCGTGGAGAAGGTGGAGTTGATGCAGAATAAATTATTCCTGGTGGGAAACCACGACCGTAAATTCGAAAAGAGTGAGCATGACAAAAGCCTCTTTGAAAGCATACCGCTCATTTACCGCGAGCAGGGTTCCGGTACGAGGCATGTGATGGAAAAATTCATCATGCGCAACAAATTGCCGGTGGTCAAAAAAATGGAACTCACCAGCAACGAGGCGGTCAAGCAGGCGGTGATTGCGGGTCTCGGTTATTCCATCATGCCGCTGATCGGCATCAAAAATGAATTGATGAACGGCCAGTTGCAGATCATTCGTGTCAAAGGGTTCCCGATAAAATCCACCTGGTATCTGACCTGGTTAAAGGATAAAAAACTATCTCCTGCGGCTTCGGCCTATCTCCAGTATGTGAAGAAAGAAAAGGAGAGCATCATTCGCGCTCGGTTCGACTGGTACGAGAAGTATTGATCGGTGTTTTTGTTTTTTTGAAGACCAATTTGAATGACATCCGTATCATGTCATGGAAAACCTCATCAATACATCCAGCTGATCTTCATCTCCCAGTCTGAAAATATGCGTTCCGTACGGCACGAATCCGTGCTTGTGGTAAAAAGCGATGGCGCGGTGGTTTTTTTCCCAAACGCCAAGCCAGACAAGCCTCTTCTGCTTGTCGCGGGCGATTGATAATGCATGGTCCAGCAACTCCTTGCCGACACCTTGGCCGTGGAATGATTTCAATAGGTATATGCGTTCTATTTCGATTGAATACATGCCGTTCAAATCACTTTGATCTCCACAATCGTTCAGTTTCAGGTAGCCGATTGTTTCACCTTTTTCTTGTGCCAGGTAGAATGACGAATTCAGGTTCATCAATTCCTTCCTCAGTCGTTCCATTGACAGGTCATTTTCCATGTACTTCCGCATGTTCTTTTCTGAATTCAGGTGGGCGAAGGTTTCAGAAAATGTGGTCCTGGAGATGGATTGAAGGGTGCTTAGGTCGTTGATTGTGGCCGGACGGATGTTCATGGATTGCAGTTGATGGCAAAGGTAAGT
>JBJOER010000255.1:0-4943 GCA_046049215.1 Bacteroidota bacterium
CAAGGGATCGTCCGGGTAATAGATCTCTTCCAGCCGCTTGGCGATACCGATGATGCCCACTTTACCCCGTAGTTCCAGCTTTTCAAGGCTCTTCAATGCGGCCGATAACTGCCCCTTTCCACCGTCGATGACGATCAACTGCGGTAACGGCTGTTTCTCCTCCAACACCCGCTTATAACGGCGGTAAACGACCTCTTCCATGCTGGCGAAATCGTCGGGGCCCTGTACGGTACGGATGTTGAAATGCCTGTACTCCTTCTTGGCCGGTCGCCCGTTGCGGAACACACTCATGGCCGCCACGGCATCGGTTCCCTGGAAATTGGAGTTGTCGAAGCACTCGATATGGACAGGATGCTGTTGCAACCGCAAATCGATGCGCATGCGTTCCATCAGCCGCTCGATACGATGCTCTGGGTTGAGCTTATCGGCCTGGTCGAGCTTCTCCTTCATGAAGTAGCGGACGTTCTTCTCGGAAAGGTCGAGGAGTTTTTTCTTATCGCCGATGCGTGGAACGGTAAACTCCGCCCGGGGCACCTCCTGTTCAGGGACAATAGGCACGATGATCTCACGGGCGTCGCTGTTGTAACGCTGGCGCATTTCCGCAATGGCCATGCTGAGTAGCTCCTCGGGGGTTTCATCGAGTTTCTTGCGCAGCTCAAGGGTGTAGGTATGGATGATGGCTCCGTTCATCACGCTCATGTAGTTGACGAATCCCGACCTTCCCTCCTCCACGTACGAGAATACATCCACATTGTGGATGGTAGGATGTACGATCACACTCCTGCCTTTGTATTTCTGCAGGTCCTCCAGCATCTCCTTACACCGTTGGGCCTCTTCGAAACGGTAGTCGGCCGCAAACTCCTGCATGCGATCCTCCACGTGGCGGATAACATTGTTGATGTTCCCTTTCAGGATCTGACGTATGCTCTCGATCGAGGTCGCATAGTCTTCCACACTTTGCTTTGCCTCACATGGTCCCAGGCAGTTGCCCACGTGGTACTCCAGACAGACCCTGAATTTCTTCTTGGCGATGTTGTCCGGTGAAAGGTGCAGGTTGCAGGTGCGCAGCTTGTAGAGGTTGTTGATCAGTTCCAGTATGGTGCTGATCATGGTCTGGGAGGCATAGGGTCCGAAGTAGGTCGAACCGTCGCGGATATGCCTGCGGGTATAGAACACCCGCGGAAAATCCTCCTTCTTGATGACGATCCAGGGGTAGGTCTTGTCGTCCTTGAGGTTGATGTTGTACCGGGGCTGGTACTTCTTGATGAGATTGTTCTCCAGCAACAGCGCATCGTATTCGGTTTCCACCAACACGGTGCGGATATCCGCAATCTGCCTCACCATCAGGGTGATGCGGGTACTTTCGTGGTTCTTGTTGAAATAGCTGCTTACCCTGCGCCTGAGGTTCTTGGCTTTGCCGATGTAAAGGATCTCGTTCTCAGCATTGAAATACTGATAAACGCCGGGGGTCTCGGGAAGCCCGTCCAGGATATTTCGGATATGTTCGTTCTGTACGGCCACGTCATTCTGTCAGTACGGCGCGGTAAGCCTGAAGTGTTTTTGCGGCTGTATTCCGGAAAGAGAACGTCGCTGCTTTCTTCCGTCCCCCGGCCACCAGTGTTTCGCGCAAGGCAGTATCTGTAAAAATACGAAGGACAGATTGCGCCAATGTGTTGTCATCCCCTATCGGAGCAAGAAGCCCTGTCTCCCCGTCAATGATCATCTCGGGGATCCCTCCTGCACGGGTGGCGACCACAGGGACACCCGCAGCAAGCGCCTCTAAAACGATGGTGCCGAGTCCTTCGGTTTTCGAGGTGATTAGAAATAAATCCAAGGATTGCATCAGGCGTTCAACATCCTTTCTGAAACCAAGCAGAAATACGGTATCCTGCAACCCGGCCTGAAGAATCTGGTCACGAATCAACTGCTCGTCGGGTCCCGTTCCGGCTATAATGAACCGCATGTTGGGATCCAGCCTGGAAAGTCGCCTGGCCGTTCGAATCCATGTGGGGTAATCCTTGTGGTCGGCCAGGGCGCTGAGGTTTCCGACAAGGGGTGTGTTGGGATCAAGTCCCAACTCGCGGCGGAGGTCGAAAGCCTGCTCCACCGGACGTGCGTAGCGTTCCAGATCGATTCCGGAGTGAACCACCTCCAGAACAGAAGTGTTGCGAATAGCCGGTTTGGTAATTCGTTTGATCTCCTCCGATACACAAAGTATCCTGCTTACAGCGGGATGGTTGTATTTCCAGCGCGAGAATGGATTAGAACTCACCGGAAAGTCCACTCGCCGGCTAACCACGACAGGGCAACGTATTCCGAATACTGCAGCCGAAACCACTGCTGCGCTGTGGGCCTGGCTGTCGTGGGTATGAATCAGGTCGATGGATTGCTTTCGGCAAAGGCCGACGATTTTGGCAGCGAGTGCAAGATTCAGGAGGCCTCTCTTCGTGAATAAGCAAATCTGCTCATGAGCGATATTGATCCGTCGTGATAACTCAGAACCTTCCGGTGTCAATACCCACTGCCGGATACCTTCTGCCTGCAATTCTTCGACCAAATACGCAACCTGTTGTTCACCTCCACGCCAAGAGGAGGGGGTGGATACGTGCAGCACATTCATATCGTCTTCCCTTTGTGCAGGTAAAACAACCGAAGGTATTTCAGGAAAACCGCATGGGCACTGTTGGCGGCGATCACCAGGCCGGTCAACCTGTCGCGGTAGCCTCCGTGTACGACGTAAGCACGCAGAAAGCGCGCAAGGGGTTTGATGAGGATTTTCAAAAGTGATGACTTGACTCCCTTGTCATACAAGGCTTTGGCCCCGATGGCACTGAACCGGTCGATTTGCCGAAGGTGATCGGAAAGGCTATTGTAGGAAAAATGAAGGAGATCGCGATGCAATGTTCCGGATTTCAGCCCTTCCTGGAGGTCGTACCGGTCGTGGGGATTAATTCCTGACCAGGCACCGTAACGCCGATCGTACAGGCGGAGTTTACGGTCGGGGTACCAGCCGCTGTGACGAACCCAATGGCCACAGTAATTGGTGAGCCTGGGCATGAGATACCCCTTGAAGCGGGGTTCACGCATTTCCTGCCGGATCTCGCCTGATAGCTCAGGAGTTAGCGCTTCATCCGCATCGAGCGACAAAACCCAATCGAACCTCGCTTTGGAGGTGGCGAAATTCTTCTGTTCGATATAGCCTAAAAAAGGTTGGTGCAACACGGTTGCCCCTGCTGAGCGCGCAAATTCAGGGGTGCCATCGGTGGAACCGGAATCCACAACCAGGATTTCCGAGCCAAGGCCCTGAACACTCTCAATGCAACGCCGGATGTTTGCGGCTTCATTGAACGTGATGATGACTACTGTTAAAGGAAGGGGGTCCATGGATCAAACCGGGACAAAGTAAAGCGGTTTATCGGCATAACAGACGGGTGGAGGCACGAACTTGAGCCGGAAACTACATAAAAATAGAAAGCCGGCACAGGCCATTCGACCGGTGCCAGCTCTTTTACCTTGCAGCTGACGTTGCCTTACTTGCGCTTCTTGCGCTTCACGAAGGCTTCTGCGTCGCTCGCCGTAACCGCCACGTCCGACTTCAGAAGTTCGGTGGGCTTCACATCCAGGGTTGCAGAGATCTTGAGCAGGGTCACCAGGGTGATGTTCTTTCCCTGCTCGATACGGTGCATGTTGGATTTGTCCAACCCTACACTGCGTCCCAGTTGCTCAAGCGTGTGGCCTTTCTTCATCCGGATGCGGTGAATGTTTCCACCTACCGAGTCCAGGAACTCGTCGAATGCATTGCGTTTTTTTGCCATATTCTTTGACCGCGAACTCTCCACGCATAGGGGGTTTGACATGGCACAACGTGAAAGGATTCTTCCTCCGTTGTGAACGGATTTTTTGAAGACAAGAAAACCGTTTTGGGCTACCAGGGGAATCCGCGGTCTAGATTCTGTTGTCCGGCTATGCCCGATTCAAGCGTGGTGTGCAAATATACGAAGATTTTCAAATTGACAAAATTTGTCAATCTTTTTTTTAACGGCTTTTTGAACAATCCGGACCGGAAACACCGGACTATCCTATCGTTTTTTGTGCCTTGAAACCCATTGGAATAAAGTGTGTTGCGATTTAATACATTGTTTGATAAAATAAACAACCGGCCAAGTTGTACTTAATACTCAAATATTTAATTACAATCGGGTGACCCTTTTGATCACACTAACGATCGTTGTGGCCAATATCGCGCCGGAAAAGGCCAGAAAAATATCTTTTTGTGCATCCCATACATCCCCTTGGGTGCCGAGATAGGCCGCCCCCTGCTCCTGGAAAAAGACGTCAGCAACTGCCCACTCGATGAGTTCATAGAATGCACTTATGGAAAGTGTGATCTCGATGGGTAGGAGCCAGGCTACCCAGGCCGGATATTTCAATGCGCGTAGAAAAAGTTCCCGCATAGGATAGGCCAGCAGAAACCCGAAGGAGAAGTGCACAATGCGGTCATAATGGTTTCTGGAGGTTTGAAAAACATCCTGCAACCAATATCCAAGCGGATTCTCGGCGTAGGTGTATTTGGCGCCATATACGTGTAAGCACAGGTAAATACAGACCAATAAATAGCTCGTATCGCTGAATTGGTATTTCCTATAAGTCAGAAAGAACAAGGGCAATGTGATGAAGACCAAGGCGTTCTCCAACAACCAGTTGTTCATGTCGGTGGTGCCGGTATAAGTGGTTATCCAAACGGATAAAAAAACCAACAGGAAAAGTTGGATCCACCTGTTCTGCTTGAACGGGGTACGCTGCGGAGATATGGCAATGGTGAAGGACATATTACCCGATGGTTTCTGATGTGTCACTTTCGGACAACCCTGCGTACGAAGGTTTCACCGGTGGTAAAATGAATCCGCAGGGTATACACCCCGGGCGACCACTCTTCGGTCCGA
>JBJOER010000256.1:0-4871 GCA_046049215.1 Bacteroidota bacterium
GCCGGCATGGGTGGTCTAGACATGATGTTCTCCACCAATGATGGTGGAGTGTGGTCAGAAGCCGTCAACCTGAAGTCCCCGATGAATTCATCCGCTGACGATTTCGGTATCATTTGGGATTCCGAGTCTACCGGATATTTCACTTCCAACCGTGAGGGTGGAAAGGGTATGGATGACATTTACAATTTCATGGTTCCGCCATTGAAATTTAATGTCGGCGGACGTGTTTACGATACCGATACCAAGGAAAATCTTGAAGGTGCGACAGTGGAGTTATTCGGTTCTGATGGTACATCACTCAGTGTTCAGACCGCTGCTGATGGTATGTACCGCTACGAACTCAAGCCCAATGTGAAATACAAGCTTTCTGCTTCCTTCACAGGTTACCTGACGAAGTTTCATGAGCTTTCCACTGTTGGACTTGAAGAAGACCAGGATTTTGCCAAGGATTTCGATTTCCCGCTGAAGTCTACGTCTAAGCCCATTACCGTGCCCGAAATTTTCTACGATCTCGACAAGTCCACACTACGTGCTGAATCCAAGAATGCACTGGATGGTCTTATTCAGACCCTTAACGAAAATCCGACCATCACCATCAAGCTGACGGCACACACGGATTACCGTGCTGACGATAATTACAACCTCAAATTGTCCGATCGTCGTGCGAAGAGTGTTATGGACTACTTGATTTCCAAAGGCGTTCCTGCAGATCGTCTGACTTCCGAAGGCAAAGGCGAAACCACGCCCAAGGCAGTTGAGAACGATGAAGAGTATGCGCCCTTCAAGACCGGCGATGTTTTGACCAAAGAGTTCATCGACAAACTTGAAACCAACGAGATGAAGGAGAAAGCCCACCAGTATAACCGTCGCACGGAGTTCGAAGTGACCGGTACCACCTACGTCCCCAAGAACTGATAAACGAACACATTGGTTTTAATCGATGGAAGGGCGGCTCGAAAGGCTGCCCTTCCGCTATCCGGTAAACAGCCATACGGCTCCGGACTTTGAATACATACAATGCAGGAGATGAATTCTTCCCAACGCTATTCACTCCGTGGTGTATCTGCCACGAAGGAGGATGTGCATGCTGCCATTAAAGGACTCGACAAAGGGCTATATCCTCGCGCATTTTGCAAGGTGATCCCCGATTACTTGGGAGGAGATCCCGATTGGTGCAATATCATGCATGCCGACGGTGCCGGCACGAAGAGCAGCCTGGCCTATGCTTACTGGAGGGAGACCGGCGATCTTTCCGTCTGGAAAGGTATCGCGCAGGACGCCCTTGTGATGAATCTTGATGATTTGTTGTGTGTTGGTGCCACCGGCAGGATTCTGGTCTCGTCCACCATCGGAAGAAATAAGCGGCTGATACCGGGCGAAGTAATTGCTGCCATCATCCAGGGTACAGAAGAGTTGGTGGAAGAGCTTCGTCGCCATGGAGTTGATTTATACACTACAGGCGGTGAGACTGCCGATCTGGGTGATCTGGTGCGGACGATCGTAGTGGACAGTACGGTTGCATGCAGGATGAGAAGAGCGGATGTCATTGACAATGCCCGGATTCGGCCCGGTGATGTGATCATTGGCCTCTGTTCGTACGGTCAGGCATCGTACGAGACAGAATACAATGGAGGGATGGGCAGCAATGGACTCACCTCAGCCCGTCACGATGTATTTGATCACCTGCTTGCTGAGAAATATCCCGATAGTTACGATCACGGCATCGATCACTCGCTGGTTTACAACGGCTCATTGAAATTAACCGATGCCATCGAGGACCTGGGTATTGACGCCGGCAAACTCGTTTTGTCTCCAACGCGTACCTACGCCCCCGTCATTCACCGTGTTTTGCAACAGTTCCGTGACGAGGTTCATGGCATGGTGCATTGCAGTGGCGGAGGGCAGACCAAAGTGCTCCATTTTGTGGATGGGCTGCATATCATCAAGGACGATCTCTTCCCAACTCCGCCATTGTTCCGAATTATTCAAGAGCAGTCGAAAACAGATTGGAAGGAAATGTATCAGGTGTTTAACATGGGACACAGGATGGAGCTTTACATGTCTGAGGGCCACGCGGAATCGGTAATGGACATCGCCAAATCGTTTTCAATCGATGCGCGTGTGATAGGACGCGTGGAGGCTTCTGAAAATAACCGCCTCACGATACGTGGCCAACATGGTGAATTCAACTGGTAAGTCTTGTAGCAGATGATGAATGATCCACTCTTGAACAAACTGGAGGGCGTTGAATCGCGCTTCCATGACATAGGCGTTCAGCTTTCCGACCCGTCGGTCATCGCAGACCAGCGGAAGTTTACTCAGTTGAACAAGTCCTATCGTGACCTGGAAGAGATTGTAACTGCTACGCGGGAGTACAGAAGCCTGTTGTCCGGGATTGAACAAGCCAAACACGTGTTGGCTAACGACAAGGACGAGGACTTCCGGAGTATGGCCAGGTCCGAATTGGACGAGCTCGAGCCGCGACGTGCAGATTTAGAGCAGCGGATACAAATGCTGTTGATCCCACAGGATCCTGAAGACGGACGCAACGCCATCATTGAAATCCGTGCCGGCACAGGAGGAGACGAAGCCAGTCTTTTCGCCGGTGATTTGAGCCGCATGTATCAGCGCTTTTGCGAGGGCCGTGGTTGGAAAGTCGAAGTGGTTGATTACAACGAAGGGAATACCGGAGGTTTCAAGGAGATCGTGATGGAAGTGAAAGGGGATAAAGCTTATGGCATTTTAAAATACGAAAGCGGTGTCCACCGGGTGCAGCGTGTTCCTGCCACCGAGACGCAGGGAAGGATCCATACTTCGGCGGCTACGGTAGTTGTTCTGCCCGAGGCGGACGAGTTCGACGGTGTCGAGATCAATCCTGCCGACTTGGAGTTTCAAACTGCACGTTCGAGTGGTGCGGGAGGACAAAACGTGAACAAGGTTGAAACGAAGGTGCAGCTCACCCACAAGCCCAGCGGAATAGTCATTACCTGTCAGGTCGCCCGTTCACAGCATGCGAACCGGGACATGGCCTTGCAGATGTTGCGGTCCAAGTTGTATGAGATTGAATACACGAAACGCATGGACGAGGTTGCAAAGCGAAGGAAGACCATGGTCAGTACAGGGGATCGTTCCGCCAAGATCCGAACCTACAATTATCCGCAGAGCAGGGTCACCGATCACCGGATCGGATTCACATCCTACAATCTTCAGGCCGTCATGAACGGAGATATTCAGGACTTCATCGATGCCCTGCAATTCGCCGAAAACGCTGAGAAGATGAAAGAAGAGAACATGGTGGGTAGTTGATCTCTCTTTTGACCTGACAGAAATATAAAAACATCAAGAGAAGTGAATCGCGACAGTTTGGTTGAACAGATCCTCAGCAAAAGGAGTTATCTGTGTGTCGGACTAGATACCGACATCCAAAAGATCCCCCGTCATCTTTTGGAAACAGAGGATCCCCTCTTCGAATTCAACAAGGCCATCATCAAGGCCACCAGTGACCTTTGTGTAGCATACAAGCCGAATCTTGCTTTTTACGAGAGTATGGGGTCTGCCGGATTGAGGTCGCTTGAAAAGACGATGGCGATCATCCCCTCCACGCATTTCACCATTGCCGATGCCAAGCGCGGGGATATCGGAAATACCTCTGCGTTATATGCACGCGCCTTTTTTTCTGCCATGGACTTCGATGCCATCACAGTGGCTCCTTATATGGGTTCCGATTCGGTCAAGCCCTTTCTGGGTTTTCCCGGTAAATGGGTCGTTTTGCTAGCCTTGACATCCAACCCTGGTGCGGCTGATTTTCAGATCGAGAACATGTCTGATGGTGTGCCTTTGTATGAATCCGTCATGCGTAAAGCAATGGAGTGGGCAGGGCCGGAGGAGTTGATGTTCGTCTGCGGTGCTACTCGGGCATCCCAATTCGAACATCTGCGCAACATCGCTCCGGAGTCCTTTTTTCTTGTACCGGGAGTCGGTGCGCAGGGTGGCGATTTACGTGCAATTTCCAACGCCGGATTGAATAGCATTTGCGGATTGCTTGTTAATTCTTCGCGGCAGATCATCTACGCTTCTTCCGGACATGATTTTGCAGAGGCTGCCAGATCCGAGGCGCTTAAAGTCCAGGAGGAGATGAGTCTCCTGCTTTCCGAAAAGGGGCTCTAAAGCGGGCTCTAAGCATCCGTTTGCATGCGGATGTACTTGTTTATTTGAGGATTCCGAGAGCTCGTAATGCATTCTTTTGCAGCATGAAAGCTCGACGGTTAAAGCAGGTGTTCATTGCCTATTTCACTTGTACCAGGACCGAAAAGCATGCTGCCCTATTATTGGGGGGTATACTGCTCTTCATCCAGGCGGCGTTGTTTGTTCGACACCACTTGATTCAACCGAAATCGCGCCATCCGGAAGGGAGTGAAATGCAGGCGATAGCGCATCTGCAGAATAAGACCGGAGGAAAGCGAACGGACTCCTATTCAAATAAACGTATTCCATTCCACGAACCGTCTGTTCGACCTTTTGACCCGAATAAAATCGATGAAAATGGCTTTGTTGAGCTCGGGATGAGTCCCCGTCAAGCCGCATCCTTGATTCGCTACCGAGACAAAATCGGTGGATTTCGATCCAAAGAAGATGTCAAGCGTGTCCGGGTATTGGATTCGGGATTATTTGTCCTATGGGCTCCTTTCATCGAATTGCCGGATCAGGATTTCCGTCAGAGGTTGACCGAAATACGGAAGTACCCCAATTCAATCCATACCCCTTTAGAACGAAAAGCAACGACTGCCCACAGGCCATTTGTGATTGATTTGAATGATGCCGATACGGTCCTTTTGAAGGAGCTTCCCTGGATCGGTTCGGGTAGGGCAAGA
>JBJOER010000257.1:0-10867 GCA_046049215.1 Bacteroidota bacterium
GTAATCCCCTGCTGCACCGACCTCTCGCTTTTCGACTACAACCGGTTTCCGGAAAACAAGCGCATGGAAGTTCGGCGCGAATTTAAAATTCGACCGGAAGATTTCGTATTGTGCTATTCCGGAAGTCTAAGCACTTGGTACCTCCCTGTCGAAATGATGCATGTGTTTAAACGACTTTTATTGGTGAAATCAGATGCGCATTTCCTGATTTTAACGAAGGAGGAGGAAAAACCTATTCTTGAACTCGCCGAACAACTAGACATCCCTTTAAACAGGATCATCATTCGAAATGTAAACAGACCTGATGTTCCACTTCTACTAAGCATTTCAGACCTTGGGATCTGTTTCATCAAACCGGCTTTTTCTAAAATGGCAAGCTCCCCCGTAAAACTTGGAGAGATGTTGGGAACCGGACTGGCAGTCCTCTGCAACCATGGAATTGGAGATACGGACAATCAGATTACCCTTACCGATGCAGGCGTAATCTGCAAGGGCTATTCGAATGAACATTACGACCAGGCCATTCAGAAGGCGATAACATTGATGCTCACGAAAAACAAAGATCATTTCAGACAATGCGCCAAAGTATTATTCGACCTTCAAATGGGAATAGGGAAATATGATAGTTTATACCGGAATTTGACCGCTCATCCTAATGATGATACGGCTCATTCCTCAAAATTGTCATCGAACGATAGAGTTGCTCCAGGAAGATAACTTTGACCATTTGGTGCGTGAACGTCATGTCCGACAATGAAAGCTGTTCCTGAGCCCTGTCATATACCGAATCGTGAAATCCATAAGCCCCGCCAGCCACGAATATCAAATCGCCGCTTCCCAGCATGGACAAACGTTTTTCAACCCAATTCGCCCAATCAGTGGAAGAGTACTTCTTGCCGGCAAGATCCAGTAACACCAGATAATCGACGTTCCTTATTTGTGCCAAGAGCTTGATCGCCTCCTCCTTTTTAAGCTGATCTGGAGAACCGATTGATTTCCGACCTGCATCGAGCTCAACCATTGAAACGGGCACATAGCGCTTCAATCGGGACAAATAATCAGAAATCGCATCCACAACCCATGACTCACGGGCCTTATTGAATGATATGAGCTTGATTTTCAAATTTTTACTGAGTTATTTTAATGTTCGAAACTACAAAACATATCCGGACTCCAATTCACCACATTGATTATTTTCGAGAATGATAATCACAACGCACTTCTACACTCTTAATAATTGGCAAGATAATTGATTAAAATTCAGCTATGAAATTCAAACTTGCTATTCTATGCTTCCTCGCAATTATACCATTTGGTCTGGGAGCTGCTGACCTGTTGGACGACATCGCCAACGCACTTCGGTCAGGTGATGCTAAGTCGGTTTCCAGATATTTCGGTAACACGATCGATTTGACCATCCTCACCAAAGAGGAAGTATACAGTAAGACACAAGCGGAGCAAGTATTAAAGGATTTCTTCTTAAAAAATCCACCCAGATCATTTTCATTTCTTCATAAAGGAGAATCAAAAGAAGGAGCCAGATATGCCATAGGCACTATGACCACATCCCAGGGTCAGGTATTCAGGACTTATTTTTTCGTCAAGGTAAAGGCCGGTCAGCCGATAATCCAAGAACTACGATTCATGATGGAATAAGCAAATCAGCCATCTTTTTGCAGGAATCCATTCTTCAATACAAGCATCCAACTCCCTTTATTCAGGCAATAAACCATGTTCGATACGGTATCTTTTATCAAATCGGCTCTGTCAGAAGACTTGGGAACAGGAGACCATACCACACTGGCTACCATCCCCCGCGAGTCCGAAGGAGAAGCCAGGCTATTGGTCAAGGAGAAAGGTGTTCTCTCTGGATCTCAGCTCGCTTTGGAGATACTCCATTTTATCGACCCCTCCCTCAATTGTCAATTTTTCCTGCACGATAGCCAGACCGTTTCACCAGGAGACGAGGCGTTCAGAGTCAAAGGAAAGATACATAGCATTCTCGTCGCAGAACGCCTTTTATTGAACTGTATGCAAAGGATGAGTGGAGTAGCCACTGCGACCAAAGCATTTGTAGATGCAATTACAGGTACGAAAGCCAAAATACTCGACACTCGCAAAACCACGCCCATGATGCGTGCCCTGGAGAAGAAGGCTGTATTAGACGGAGGTGGTTCTAATCATCGTTTCGGTCTTTATGACATGATTCTGATCAAAGACAACCACATCGATGCATGCGGGAAGGACATCCGGAAAGCACTTGAAAAAGCAGCGGATTACAATAACCGATTAAGCTCACGACTTCGCATCGAGGTTGAGACCAGATCAATGATTGATGTCGAAAATGCGCTTAAAACCGGCATACCCGACCGTATCATGTTTGACAATTTCAGTCCTGAACTGACAGAACAAGCAGTAAAACTGGTAGACGGGAGAGTTGAAACCGAATCCTCTGGAGGGATTCATTTGAAAAATGTACGAGCATTCGCGGAAACCGGTGTGGATTTTATTTCGGTCGGCGCTTTAACTCATTCGGTCAAAAGTCTTGACCTGAGTCTCAAAATCATTCCATGAGCCAAGCGAGACTCATTCGCACGATAACTTCAACGCCTCTCGTCAGGAAAACCATTCAGTGGTCAAAAAGAATCAGCTTGCCCGGTTTTGAAGGGTTGCCTTTTTTTGAAGCCATCAACTTTTTCATTCAACGACTTCACGAAGGTGAATTGCAGACCAGAGCGCGATCTATGGCTTTCAGTTTCCTACTTGCCATATTCCCTGCAATCATTTTCATCTTCACTTTAATTCCGTACATCCCTCTGGAAGCTTTTCAAGACAGGCTGCTTATTCTCATAAAGGACTTTCTTCCCTCCAACACCTTTGAAGTGGCTCGAGAAACGATCGAAGATATCATCCGACAGCAGCGAGGTGGATTATTATCGTTCGGTTTCCTATTCGCATTATATGTAACTACGGACGGGATCATTGCTTTGATGAACTGGTTCAACAAAAGTTATCATGGTCACAAACAACGACCAGGCTGGAAACAAAGGCTGGTCGCTACGGGGATTACGATTTCACTTGCATTCCTAGTGACTGCCGCCGTAGGCCTTCTTGTAATATCGGAAATCACCTATTCCTACCTTGAAAAAAAAGGCATCATGGTCAACTTGATGGAAGTCATCCTTCTTACGGCCGGAAAATGGATCATCCTACTTTTACTCTGCTTCGCAACAATTTCGTTATTGTACTATCTGGGTCCTTCTAAAAAAGAGAGAATGCGCTTTATTTCTGCAGGATCGACATTGGCCACCATGCTGTTAGTCATCACGTCACTTGTGTTCAATTATTTCATCACGCACTTTGCACAATACAACAAGGTTTATGGCTCAATAGGCACATTGATAGTAATCCTGTTATGGCTGTATATCAATTCCCTTGTCCTGCTAGTGGGTTATGAACTCAATGTATCCATTCGCAAAGCGCGAAAAATCACTCCACTTCCCAATCAGTGATTGTTGGCGGAAATACTTTCTCATCTACCCATTGCCCTTGCTCATTCAACTTCTGTATGACGTACTTTTCAATACCGGTATCCCAATCCACGTACTGGGTCCATTTCAAGAAGTCTACCGATCCAGCCTCTGACTTCTCAAGCAATATCGACGAACCAATTCGGCCCAGATCAGCCTGAACATCACAAACATTCCGCGTTTGGATGCGGAAGATATAGCGGTTCCAATCGACGTCTACAGCACGATCATCGTACGAATAAATGCCGGCAGGTACGGATCCCACGGAATTGAAATTAATCCCATCTTCTGATCGGAAGACCAGATATTCCAGGACAGCCTGCGGGAGGACATCCGGTTCGGACCATTCGGTGAGAACATAACGATCATCTACCACAGTACTTCGGACTATATCGACGCGCTGTGACTGGATCTGGCTGACAGGCTGAGAGGTCACTACATTACTCAGTGAATAAACCTGACTGTTCCCACACAATGGTGTCGCCTCAATCCTGTATTGATAATCGAACGGACACCACGATGTACTGTCTAAATAAGAAGACATGGCACCCGTAACTTCTCCTATGAGTTCGAAAGCAGATCCAATATCATTGGCCCGCCAAATCCGGTAAGCTCCGACCTCACAACCTTCATAAGGCGACCAACTGAGCTGAACCTGATGCAATCCAGCCTGAGAATTCAACAAGATTGTCGTATGGGTTAATGAATCAGGCACTGACGAAGTATAACCACACCTGTCTACCGCCCTTACCTTGTAAGTGTAGTTAGAAGATGCGGTGTTGACCTGGTGATCAACAAAACTTGCGAACGGCAATCCTATGCAAGAAGCATGAGTGACGAAGCCTAAGCTGTCATAAAAACCCGTCACTGGATTCAATCGAAGCACCTCATAGTAATCGATATCCAACTCTGTTGAACCAAACCACTCTATAGAAACATGGACTCCGGGTTCGACTGAAACCCGACGCAACCGAACCGGAGCAGGAGGCAGAGTATCAAACACGGTGATAAAGTTTGTCAGTTCAAGAGAGTCTGAGCATCCTCCTGAATTCGTTACAACCAGTTTAACAGGGTAAGATCCTGCATCGCTGAATACTATTTGATTTTGAGGTCCGATGCCCGTATCACCATTGCCGAATGTCCAATTAAAAACCGGATCATCCAGCTGGGAGCAGAGTGATGAAAAAACAACTTGCAATGGCGGGCATCCTTCCGTCACATCTGAACTAAAATTTACGACAGGCCTGCTGCCTACGACTACGGAGTCGGTCATTATCTGCTCTGCAGAGCAGCTGTCACCGTTGAATGCGATCAGCTTTATCCTGTATGTGCCCGGTGTGGCGTAAGTATAATTTGATAGTGGACCATGAAGAATCTGTCCATCACCCATTTCCCAAACCAGACTATCTGCGAACGAAGTCGTATCCGTAATGAAAATGGTCAAGGGAGCACATCCGCTTAAAACATCTGTATAGAACCCCGGCACCGGAGATGCAGCGGCTGAAATGTGAACTGGGTGCGTATATACGGAATAGCAGCCATTTGAATCTACCACGTACAATGAAACCGCAAAGTCACCTGAGTCGACGAATACATGACTTGTATTCATAGCGCTATCCGTCAAACCATCTCCGAAATACCATTGATAAGACAAACCGTCGATCGATGTATTGGTAAAATTGACCTGCAATGGAGTACACCCAGAAACAAGATCCATTTCAAATCCCGGCTGTGGTCCAAGCACGCGAATGAGACTATCCGCAGTCAAGGTATCCTTGCATCCAAACTTATTGGTCACGACCAATTGCGTTGAATAAACTCCCGGCTCTGAATACAGCTTGTTTGGGTTCGCACTCGTCGAAACGGATCCATTCCCAAAATCCCAGGAATAAGCCATCGGATTCGTACTTTGGTCTGTATACTGAACAAACAAAGGAGCACATCCCAGAACCGTATCAGCGGTAAACTGTGCCACGGGTGTGTTGACTTCAATCAACGAATCCACCACAAGCGTATCCGTGCATCCCGTTGGTCCGGTAACGACAAGGCTGACACCGTAAAAGCCATCTGTAAGATAAGTTTGCGATGGAGACCAGCTTGAATCAACCTGACCATTTCCAAAGTCCCACTGGCAAGAGTTTACGTGGGTACTTAAATTGATGAAAGATGTCTGCCAAGGGGCACAGCCACCAGGAGCCGAGCAACTGAACTCCGCTTTTGTAATCAAAGGAGGAGGCAATCGCTTCTGCTTTGAGCATCCATTCACATCTTTAACGGTCAAGGTGATAGAATCCGTTGGTTGATTGATATAAGCGTGAACAGGATTCGTCAAGGTAGATGCTGCCCCATCTCCGAAATTCCAATGCCAGGATACAGCATCAACACTCAGGTCGTTGAATGTAGCAATGGCTGGCGAACAATTTTCACTCATGGAAAATTGAAAGTCAGCACTGAGTTGACTGATGTAAAAAGCATTGGTGATAGTAAAGCTGCTACTGCAAATATTCTCGTATGCGGTCAGTGTGATATCGTATGTTCCGGGGGTTGAAAAATGCTTAACAGGATCCTTTGCATTGGAGAAGAATGTACCATTAGATGACCATATCCAATTGGAGCTTCCCTGGGAGGAATTATGAAACCAATAAGTAAAAACCTGACAATTGGTTTGTGGACCTGTCATTGAAAACGAAGCTTCTGGCTTATACACATTCACCAAATACGGCATCGTATACCTTCGAACGCAACCATTGACATCGGTTACATTCAAATTAACTTGATAGGCGCCTCCGTTTGAATAGGTATGCGTAGGTGTGATTGCATTGGACGTATTTCCATCACCGAAATCCCAACTGTAAGATGCGAATTGCAGTACTCCGGGATCAAACGTGATTGTATCTCCGGCACAAGCACGTCGCCTACTGGCCTTCAGATCGCCTGTAGCACTTACGCGGAAAGATTTAACGATATATGACTTGCAGGCATTGGAGTCGGTCAGATTCAAAGAGACTTGATAGGCGGCACTGATATTCGGATAGGAGTAGCTTGCGGCCGGTGTATTAAAAGTGACTCCTGCTCCAAAATCCCACAAATAAGTGGCACCGGGAACACTCGAAGCGACATCAACGCGCAGCCCTCTGCACAAAGGGGTGGTGCTCACCTGAAAATCCGTAACCGGATCATTAACTAGAATTGTGTCACCCAGAAAGACAGAGTCCGTTGCACCGTTCGCCCTCTGGATGAAAACCATCGGAACGAAAATCCCACCTGACAAGTAGGTGTGACTGGGTGATGATAAAGCACTTGTAGTACCGTCTCCAAAGTCCCATAAATAAGCTACAGCTGTCGGGTCCGGATTACTGAAGTCGACGGTGTACGGCGCACAATGACTGACTGGAGGTGTATATGGAATTCCACCGCCAAGTCCGCCTGGGTTGCTATTGGTTGAACCGAATGTTATCGGAGGGTAAGTATAGGTATAAGAGCAGGAATCGTTTCCAAGAGTCAGGCTGATGGCAAATGGTCCGGATCCATTATAAACATGAAGTGGATTTTCAGAGGAGTCGGTGGATCCATCACCAAAATCCCAATACCACCAAGTAGCCTGAGTTGAATTGGCGTAAAACTGAGCATTAAACGGCGCAACAGTATCAGTACAGATCATTGCGGGAAAGGCACCTAAACCGGTAATCTGTACTGCTCCATTCGCCTGAAGGGTTGTTTGACAGCCCCCCGGAGTGGTAGCATGCAAGGTGACGTTGTAGACTCCCGGTCCGGGAAAGACATGCGTAGGATGCTGCATAGTGGAACTACCACCAGACCCGAAGACCCAATTCCATGCGACCGCATTTGCGGTGGTGTCATTAAACTGAACCACATATGGAGGACATTGGCTTACGGTATACGTGAATCCAGGATCGGCACCGTCGATAATAAATGTCTGAAAATCGGGGATGTGGTATTCACAACCGTTGGCTGATGAAGTCGTGGTCAATGAAACAACATAAGTTCCCGGTACTGAGTAGACATGATATGGGTTGGCAAGTTGGGATGTGTTGCCATCACCAAAATCCCACAAATAGGAGACCGCTCCAGACGCATCGGAGAAATTCACACCAAAAGGCGCACACCCTGTGACCGGAGGAGGAGCTTGATAATTCACCTGAGCCGCCCCAACATTGATCGGAGTGTTGTACACAACCGTATCCGAACAGCCGCTGGTTGTATCACGCGCAATCAACCTGACCAAATAAGTGCCTGGTGTCGCATACACGTGCGAGGGATGCTGAGCGGACGAAATTGTTCCGTCGCCGAAATCCCATTGGTAAGCATTGGCATAGGTGGATGTGTTTGAAAAATTGACCAACATCGGTGGACAACCAGAAACCAGATCTGCGTTAATTCCTGCGACAGGACCATACGCAAGTACTTTGGGATTCAGTGGATAGCTTAGCGTGCATCCATTCTGAGCAGTAGCAGTCAGGGTAACAGTATAAGTTCCTGCCAGATCATACACATGGGGTGGAGGCAAGGCCAGTGTGGATGAATCACCATCTCCGAAATCCCATATCCATGAGTAATTGGATGACGACTGATTATTTTGAAACGAAACTGACAATGGTGTACAACCTACATTGTTGGACATCCCGAAAACAAAGGATGGACGACCGAGAACAACCACCGGACCGGCCGAAACAGTATTTTGACAGCCATTCAGATACGTTACGGTCAAGGAAACTGGATATGTACCTGTATCCTGATAAGTATAATAAACTGTTGCTCCTGGCCGAGTCAACCCATTGCCGATGGACCATGTATAGGTAGCAAGTGGATTAGCAACAGTTGAAAATGCATTGCTCAGAGGCTGGCAACCTGTTAGTGCATGAATATTAACCGAAGGAACGGGATTGTAGGAAATATGAACGGGATGAGGCGCGTAAACCGTATCGGTACATCCTAATGGGCTTGTAAGCATCAAACTGACAAGATGGAAACCGGTATCTGCAAATACATGCTGAACGTTGACCTGTTGATTTCCAGATGGACCAGAGCCGAAATCCCAATGCCAAGTGGAGACATTTTGAAGTGCACTCAACCCGAATTGAAAGGCATGGGCAGCATCGCAGGATTGCGTATCAGACATCACTACAACCGCCCTGGGCTTCGGAAAAACAGTAATCAGGTTCGAGCTGATTTTAACTTTCTGGCAACCGGTTTGTGAATTGTAAACCAGTAGCTTTACTGTGAATACACCAGAGGTATCATACGTGTGTACAGGATTATGAAGATAACTCACCAATCCGTCACCAAAATCCCAAATGCAAGAATCAAATCCGGTGGATAGGTTCGAAAACTGAAATGGAGCCGACTCCTGGCATCCGGATGTTTGATTTACGGTGAAATCGGCAATTGGCGAAGGGTGTACTGTAAGTGTCTGAGAGTAGGTGGAATTTGAGTTGCCCTGTGAGGCCGTTAGAACAACCGTGTACGTTCCCGGGATGCTGAACACATAATTCGGATTGGGATCTGTTGAGTAATTCCCATTTCCAAACTGCCAACTGTAAACGCTTGCTCCGACCGATGTGTTTTGAAACTGTACGATCAAAGGAGCACAACCTGAGCTTACGTCAGCCTGGAAAGAAGCCTGCAATGATTGTCCATTCGCGCTGAAGTCCTGGAGCAACAAAAAAGCCAGGGATACCATCCAGACGGCCGGATAACGTTTGAGTTTACAGAAGCGCATTCTATCAAGGTTGATTACCGCCCTATTACGAGAATGTTCATGAATTGGTTCCGAATCTTACAGACAACATGAATTGGGAGTATACACCCACTGTTCGTCAATGAGCACCAACAAGCACTTAAAACCACATTATATTACTGATTTACAACACTTTAAATACCCTGAATCAGAATACAAGTACTTTTGCATTCGACATCATGAAGACGATTTCTGAACAAGAGTGGGTAGAGGTACTTGGCGCGCGTGTCCATAATCTGCAAAACGTAGATATCAGCTTTCCAAGAAACAAATTGGTGGTTTTAACCGGTTTGAGCGGTAGCGGAAAATCGTCTCTGGCTTTCGACACAATTTATGCCGAAGGGCAACGCCGATACATGGAAACCTTTTCCGCGTACGCAAGGCAGTTCCTTGGCAACATGGAAAGACCCGATGTGGACAAAATCCGTGGCTTGAGCCCGGTCATTTCCATTGAACAAAAGACGACAAACACCAACCCGCGTTCAACTGTTGGGACAGTCACCGAAATATATGACTTCCTAAGGTTGCTTTACGCCCGAGCAGGAGAGGCGTATTCGTACATGACCGGCGAGAAGATGATCCGGATGACCGACGAACAGATCCAGGAGGTGATTCTTCGTGACTATGATGGAAAGACAGTCTTATTTCTGGCGCCAGTGATCAAAGCCCGCAAAGGGCACTACAGAGAATTGTTTCAGCAGATCGCACAACAGGGGTTCGTTAAGGTGCGGATAGATGGTGAAATCACAGAAATAAAACGGGGACTGCAGGCGGACAGGTACAAGACCCATGATATTGAAATCGTCATAGACAGAATCGCGGTCAACGAGGACAATATGCTACGCATCAGCGAATCGATCAAAACGGCGTTGAAGCAGGGCAAGGGTACGATGATGCTGATGAATGAGAGCGACCAACGGATTCGCCATTTCAGTCAGCATCTGATGTGTCCCAGCTCAGGAATATCGTACGACGAACCTGCTCCAAACTCCTTTTCATTCAATTCGCCATACGGTGCATGTACGCATTGTAACGGGCTTGGCACCATTCCTGAAATCGATATCAAGACGGTCATTCCAGACACTTCCCGAAGCATCAAGCAAGGCGGAATAGTTCCACTTGGTGATTTGAAAGACAACTGGATATTCCAACAGATCGCCGCTATTGGTAAAAAATTCGGATTCACCCTCAGCACGCCCATTGCTGAAATCCCTGAAAAGGCGCTTCAAATTCTTTTGTATGGGTCCAATGACATCATTTCAGTTGAAAACGGATTCACATCTGGGTCTGTGAACAGTGTTAAGTTGAGTTTTGAAGGCATAGCGAGTTTCATTTCCGCACAGATCGAAGACGATACCTCATCCATGCGGATGAAAAAATGGGCTCAAGGATTCATGACCTATATCGATTGTCCGGAATGCAGCGGACAGCGACTAAAAAAGGAATCCCTTTTCTTTAAAATTGACGGGAAGAACATAGCTGAACTATCGCAGACGGACATCAAGCTATTGTATGAATGGAGCATAGGTCTGGATGAACGATTGAATTCAAAACAAAGGGTGATAGCCAAGGAGATCCT
>JBJOER010000258.1:0-25506 GCA_046049215.1 Bacteroidota bacterium
CTATACAGCGCATCCCTACTGGTGTTTCCGCGGAAATAAAAAATCCCGTCGTTTTGAGACGGGATTTCTGTGCCCAGGGAGAGACTCGAACTCTCAAGGTAGTTACACCAACGGCTTCTGAGACCGCAACGTTTACCAATTTCGCCACCTGGGCATTTCAAAATCTAATCAGAACAACGTGCCCAGGACGAGATTCGAACTCGTACGCCTGTTGGCGCCACCCCCTCAAGATGGTGCGTCTACCAATTTCGCCACCTGGGCAGGGGTATGAAAACTAACGTGAACCGAAGTTTTCAAAAGGGGATGCAAATATACGGTTAAAGTTGAATTGGAGAAACGACCAATTCACTTGCACTAAATCAATCGCCTACAACAACAAGGCGGGATGTTCCTTCGTAAACGCCGTCATTCGCCTTTACGATATAGGCACCCGGAATGATTTGCAAATCAGACAATTTGATTTTAATGCTTGCATCATTGAACAGCTTATGCCTCGAAACCAACTTTCCCTGGAGGGAATAGAATTCCAGCTCCAGTGAGCGGGATGATCCCTGCGGCCAGTCCAAGGTGACCTCATCATTGACAGAAATGGGGTTCGGATATAAACGCAAAGTCGTGGATTTGAGTCCGTTTTCGGACAGGGAGGCAAACACCCTCAGGCTGTCGCGGTATTTGATCAGCGAAACGGTTTCTACCCCTTGAAGGTTGGTAGTGGTATTGATCTGAAGTACCGGAATATCCTGACCGTTCGCCAGCCACTTGTACTCCTTGGTAAGTGCGCGGGGGAGGTTAAAGCCGAATCCCAATGTATCAAGGTAAAGGGAATCCTCGCCTGTAAGCGTAGAGACGATGCGCAATGCGGAAAACGTACCGTAAGGCGTGATCACCGAGCCCCAGCCGTCAACGTTGTTGATCCTGCGCTGGTTCCCTGAAGCAGAGCCTTGACCGGGAATGCTGATGGCATAATCACTGTCGGAGGTATCCTGATCGCCGAAATTGAGCGGAAAAAGGTAGATGTCGTCATCGTTGGTGTAGGGAACAGGAACCGGAAGGCCATTGACTTCGGCACCGAATCCTTTCTGCCTGTACGAGGCTGTACCCTTGTTGTAGAAACTGAATCCGTTGGCAACCGGAAGAAACCCGATGCTGCTCAACTGTATCCCCCTGGCCGCCAGGTTTGAATTCAGTCCGAAGGCGAAGAGGTAGGTGATCGGTGTAGAAGTCACTGAAAGGAAAGTATCCAGGCTTTGACCGACCGGCTGCAAAGAGGAAAAATCCCATGTTTGGTTCGGACCTGTCTGGGTAAGGTTCACCGTCGTGGTGTTCGCTGCCGTACTGAAGCGGATAATATCGCCGGTTGAAGGCATATCGGCATTGGTAATGGTGATTTGTGCCGAAGCGGAAATCACAGAAAGCATCAAAAAGATGCAGGCAAGGGGTAGCGATTTGTTCATGAGCATGTCGTACACCAAAAGTAATTGAAAAAGAGAACTCGTTCCAATCGAATGTACTTCGGCCCAATTGACCGGAAAAGAAAAAACCCCGCCGCTGGCGGGGTTGAGTATTCCGTTAGTGGCCTGGTTAGGCTGTAACTGCAAGTTTTTCAAGGGTTTGCTTGATGGCATCGAAATTGGGCATATCGCCTGCACTTTCAAGGACTTCAGCATATTGGACGATACCGTCGGCATCGATAACGAAGGCTGCGCGTCGGGCAACTCCTTTCATTCCCAGAACAAACTCTTCGTATTGAGCACCGAAAGCAGAACACATGGTCTTGTTGTAGTCAGAGGCCATTGTGAAAGTGTAGCCCTGATCTTCTTTGAATTTGGCTAATGCAAAAGGGGTGTCAGTGGATACACCCACTACGTTTGCGTTCAACTGCTGGTATTGAGCGAATTCATCGCGAACCATGCACATCTCCTTGGTGCAACCACCTGAAAATGCAGCAGGGAAGAAGAGAATCAAGGTTCGCTTTCCGGCGATGGTTTCATTGTTAAAGGGTTGCTTTTCAGAATCAACGACTGAAAAAGCTGGGGCTTTGGATCCGATGGTCAACATGTATGGTTTTTTTAGAGTGTGCAAATTTAGGGTTAAAACACCCTCGAAAGCTAAAAAGTTTATCCTTAAGAAAGTAGGGCGAATCAGATTGGATCACAATCCTTCGGCCTTGGCCTGGTTCCAGTAAACATCCATTTCGGGAAGGGTCATTTCTGAAAATTTCAGTCCCTTTTCGCGCAAGCGGTCTTCCATAAACCGAAATCGGCGAATGAACTTGCGGTTGGTTTTTTCCAAAGCGTCCTCCGGATTCACCCCCAGAAATCGGGCATAATTCACCATGGCAAAAAGCACATCCCCGAATTCTTCTTCCACCTTTTCTTGCTGTCCGTCAACGATTTCTTTCCGCAGTTCAGAGATCTCCTCCTCCACTTTTTCCCAAACCTGCTCTGTTTGCTCCCAATCGAAACCGGAGGCTTTGGCTTTGTCCTGAATTCTCAGGGCCTTGACCATGGCAGGCAGCGAAACGGGCACACCCTCGAGAACCGAGGTTTTTCCCTCCTTCAATTTCAGTTTCTCCCAATTTCGACTCACCTCGGCCTCGTCGGCCACCTGGACATCCCCATAGATGTGCGGATGACGATGGATGATCTTTTCACAAAGACTATCGATCACCCCTTTGATATCAAACGAACCGGTCTCCGATGCGATTTTCGCATAGAAAACGATATGGAGCAGGATGTCCCCAAGTTCTTTTTTGACTTCATCCCGATTGTCTTCCAGAACAGCATCGGCAAGCTCATACACCTCTTCGATGGTCAGATGACGAAGTGATTGCATGGTCTGTTTGCGATCCCAGGGGCACTTCTCACGCAGCTCGTCCATGATCGTGAGTAAACGACCAAAGGCATTTTGTTTGTCTTCCATCGATGTCATGCTTCAAAAATAAACAAAGCCGCGCCAGGCCGATTGCGTAATTTCGTACCTCACAAAACTCCAAGGTGCGCAATCCCGGACTAGTATTAGTCGCTTTATTCGTCATAATCTGGACCGATTCTTATTCATCGTTCCCGGAAAAAAGTCCCGGGTCGGATCGTGAATGGGATGCCGGTGTGCAAACCCATGCCGGGTTTCTCATGGCACATCGTCCGGTGATCGCTCATTTGCAACAGAAACATTCGAATGCTATCCAGTGCTATCTTCTCAAAAAAATGGACGGCTCCAAATCCTGGCATTCAGATTACGGCCTCCCCTACATCGGACTTTCGTACCGCATGACTGATTTCGGAAACCGCGAAGAAATCGGATTGGGACATTCTGTGGTGATGATGGCACGATTCCCCCTTTTTCCGCAGGCCAAAAAATGGCAATCCGCAATTGATTTTGGTTACGGACTTGGATTCATCGAACGTCCCTTTGATGTGGAATCCAACTACAAAAACCTCGCTTCCGGATCCATTGTCAACGCGGCATTTTCCCTTGCAATGACCACCTCCTACCCATTGAATCCTCATTTGCGGATACGCGGAGGAATTGACTTCCTTCATTTTTCCAATGGAGCGGCACGAATGCCCAATCTGGGCCTGAACGTTCCCGGCTTGCTCATCGGACTCAATTACCGATTCGATTCCCAAAATCACACGGATCCAAACCGATCCGTGGAGAAAGCAAGCCCTACAACAACAGGAACAGAAACAGCATTCTACAAACGCACCCGAGCCTATGCAGCTTACGCAGTTAAAGAGATCTATCCACCGAACGATGGCGCCTATTCGGTTTACATGTTGAATGCCCAGCACCACCGGACAGCCGGAAAGAAAGGACTTTTTGGAGGAGGTTTGGACATGATCTACGACACGTCACTTCCCACCAAGTTGAGCAGAGAGACCGGAAAACCCAAAAACAACGGTTCCGATGCTTTCATACGGGGGGGAGCCTTTGGATCAGCGGGCCTGCAAATGGGCCCCTGGAGTGCCTATCTACAGGTCGGAGCCTACCTTGTCAATCCCGTTAAAAGTGATGGGGATGTCTACAACCGCCTTGCCCTTCACTATCAATTCAAAAAGGGGCTTTTTCTTTGCATGAATCTGAAAAGTCACTTCGGCAAAGCCGATTACATGGAATGGGGAGCAGGGTATTCATTTTAACAGCGATCATTCGAGCAACGGTTCTGACCTGTCTCATACTCACAGGCCAGTCCTGCTCCGACGTGGACGACTGTTTCAGAGGAACCGGTACGGAGGAACAAGAATACCGGCAACCCGGTGTCTTTGACCGAATCTACCTGACGGACAACATCGACCTTAGAATCCATCGATCCCCCACGCACCGCCTGACCCTGAACGGAGGAAAAAACCTGCTTCCCCAGGTCGAAACCCGCATTGAAAACGGAACGCTAAGGATTCTGAACAACAACCGATGCAACTGGACGAGGAGTTTCAAGAAGCGGATCACCATCGACATCTACACTCCTGCCCTCAACAGTATTTACGTTGAAGACGCCATTGGCAACATCACTACACCGGATACCATTTATGCGGGGGAGTTCAGGCTGGACAGTTTCAGCAGCATGGGAACATACGATTTGATCCTGAACTGTACGACAGCGACTTTAGCCCTTCACAACGGAGCTGCGGACCTTCGTGTTTCGGGCACGACACAAGTTCAATATGGCTACACTGCAGGATATGGCAATTTCGACGCCGGAACGTTGAAAACCTCTCTCGCGTTCATCACCAACAAAGGCACCAACAGACTCACCGTGAACCCTGTCAACCTGCTTGATGCACGAATCGAAGGAGCCGGAGACATCTACTACAGAGGCCAACCCGACAGCATCTATTCAAAAATCACAGGCACAGGAAAGCTTATTAATCTCTAATCGTGTTCGTACTACAAAACATCCAATTCGAATTCGGCGCGCGCATTCTCTTCAGCGAACTCAACTGGCACATCCGACCCAAGGAAAAAACAGGTTTGATCGGTGCGAACGGAACCGGCAAATCAACACTTCTTCGCATCATCAGCGGTGATTACACTCCTACTTCCGGTGATATTTCACGCAGGAACGGGTTGGTCATCGGCTTCCTCAACCAGGACCTGCTGAGTTACATGAGTGACAAATCCATTCTGGAAGTCGCCATGGAAGCTTTCGAGCGAGCGAACGTACTTCATCACCAGATCCATGAAGTGCTAATTCAGCTGGAAACCGACCAAAGCGAAGAAGTCTTAAACCGACTTCATCGACTTCAAAGCGAATACGAGGCTCTGGATGGCTACAGTCTCCAGGCCAAGGCGGAATCAATCTTAGAGGGACTCGGCTTTCAGAGCGCAGACCTAGAAAGACCCCTCAGCCAGTTCTCCGGAGGCTGGCGTATGCGGGTGATACTGGCAAAAACCCTGCTCGTCAAGCCGGATCTTCTGCTCCTTGACGAGCCCACCAACCACCTGGATTTGCCGTCCATCCAGTGGCTCGAGGAGTATCTCCGGGACTATGAAGGTGCGGTAGTCATCGTATCGCACGACCGCTTTTTCCTGGACAAAGTCGTCAACCGGATCGCAGAACTTGAAAATCGCCAACTGACAATCTACAAAGGCAATTACTCCCACTACCTGGAGGAAAAAGCCGAACGCAGGGAACTTCAGCAGAACGCCTTCAAAAACCAGGAGAAATTCATCAAGGAACAGGAGCGATTCATCGAACGATTCCGCGCCAAAGCCTCTAAGGCTTCTGCCGTCCAAAGCCGGATAAAGGCACTCGAAAAGATGGACCGGGTGGATGCTGTCGATGGCCCGTCGGCCTCCATCAAGATCCGTTTTGCAGTTGACCGGCAGCCCGGCAAAGTCATCAGCAAGTTGCACATCCGCGACAAATCGTACGGCAGCCTTCATTTATTCAAGGACACAGAAGCGGAGGTTGTACGGGGAGACAAAATCGCTTTCATCGGCGCCAATGGAAAGGGGAAATCGACTCTACTTCGTATGATCACGGGCGGTGAACCTTTCGATGGTGAAAGCGAGCCGGCGTATCAGGTCATTCCGGCGTTTTATGCCCAGCACCAGCTGGAAAGCCTGCACCTCGACAACGATTGCCTTGAGGAGTTACGGTCGGCTGCGCCGGACGAATCCGACACCTACCTGCGCTCCCTACTGGGTGCATTCCTTTTACAGGGAGATGATGTCTTCAAGAAGATCAAGGTGCTTTCCGGAGGAGAACGAGCACGCGTAGCACTTGCCAAAACGATTCTCGCCAAAGCCAACTTTCTGTTGCTGGATGAACCGACCAACCACCTTGACATTCAAAGTGTGAATGTGCTGGTCGAAGTCCTGAACCGGTACGAAGGAACCTACATCGTCATCTCCCATGACCGTTATTTCCTGCAACGCATTGCCAACAAGATCTGGACCATCGAAGACCAACAGCTAAAATCCTATCCCGGGACCTACGAGGAGTTTGAGTTGAGCCGATCCACAGCCATCGCGCAGGCAAAGGCTGTAAAATCACCGGTCGAAAAGCCGGTTCCGATCAAAGAAAAACCGGTTGAAAAGAAGACCAATACAGCAGAATCCGCACCGAAGAAAAGCGACAAGAACAAGCATAAGATCGAACTCCAGGTCAAGCGCATCGAAGAACAGATTGAAGCGACCCGCAAACAAAGGGACCTGCTGGGGGATAAACTGAGCGATCCGGATCTATACAAAGACAAAAGTGTATTCCTGCCCTTGCAGACGGAATTCGATGAACTGGAGCGAAAGCTGAAGGACCTGGATACGCAATGGGAGACACTCTACACCCAATTGATGAACCAGGACTGATGCTTTGCTTTATCCGTTCACTTGCCATTCTCCTCCTCGCACCGTTTCTCCTGATCGGTCAGCAGGAAGAATCCTACTTCGATCCCGACTATGTGCGCATGAACGACCGAAACTTCGACCCTGCCATCGGATCGGTCCTTTTTGAGAGGACAGGAGAGCCCATGAGCGAGGCCATTGTGACGTTAGGAAGCACACAAACACTCACCCTCCGGTTCGACCTTTTAGAGGAAGAGGTTCGCAGCCTCAGCTACAGGATCATCCATTGCAGTTACGATTGGACGCCGTCGGTGCTGAGCGAGAATGACTACATCCAGGGGTTTTACACCGACCAGATCAGCGACATGAAGCACTCGTTAAGCACCTGGATACCGTACTGGCACTACGAACTGGTCTTCCCCAACGAACAGATGCGACCTTCTATTTCCGGGAATTACATCCTCTCCATTTTCGACCAGGGAGATCCCGACAAGGTCATCCTCAGCCGACGATTCAGGGTTGTGGAGGAAAAATGCAGCATCTTTCCCTTAATCCACCGAGCAACGGCCATAGAACTGAGGAACTCACACCAGGAGGTCGATTTCACGGTGGACATCACCGGACTTCGGCTGGCGAATCCCTACCGGGAACTCATGGTTGAAATCATCCAGAACGGAGACCACCAACACTCCATCAAAAACCTAAAACCCCTATTCGTCAACGGGAACACTGTCGATTACAATTACGAGGAGGGCAACCTGTTTGAAGGGGGAAGTGAATTCCGGTTTCTCGACATACGAACGACGCGATTCCTTACCGGCAGCCTTGCCTACTTCGAACCTGCCCTCGGGGCCCAACCAATGCAAGCCCATTTAAAAGCAGAAACCAGAACCTCTACCCAACGCTACAGCAGTAGCGAAGACCTCAATGGGAAGTTCATCCACACCATTTACGAAGGCAGGAACGCCCATCTGGAGGCCGACTATCTGATGGTGCATTTCAAGCTTAAATCCCTGCCTGATTTCTCTGAAAATCCCGTTTTCGTGCAAGGAAAACTGACCGACAACCGCATTGAAAAGCCCTTTCGGATGACTTATAATCAGGACAGTGCATGTTTTGAACTGAAGCTTTTATTGAAACAAGGCCTGTACAATTACCGGTATGTAACCAGTGATTCATCAGGGAACCCCAATACGCTGGAAACCGAAGGCAGTCACCAGGAGACAGAAAACCAGTATGAAATTTTGGTTTTTCTGCGGGAGCCGGTTGGCCGGCACGACAGGCTTATCGGATACAGGGTTACCCGAACGGGCAGACCCTGATGGTGACCTGGACTCAATAATCACTTTCACCTTAAAAATCAGCCAATTGGTCAAAATCCAACCGATTGAACAATTTCGGTCCCTATTTTTAGCATGATTAAACGCCTATGGCCGTATTCACCGAAATCACAGCAGGTATCCGCGTCAGCGTGGAAACCTTTTTCCAACCGACGCACAGCAATCCGGCTCAATCACACTATGTATTCGCCTACCGGATCACCATCCGTAACGGCAGTGAGCACGCCATCCGCCTGCGCCGCCGCCAGTGGTATATCGTCGATTCTGACGGCACGCGCCGCGAGGTAGAGGGAGAAGGCGTTGTCGGAGAGCAGCCGTTTATCGCACCCGGAGAAAGCTACCGCTATGTTTCCGGCTGCAACCTGAATACGGAAATCGGGAAAATGTTCGGAACTTACCTCATGGAGAGGCAGCTTGACAAGAAGTTGTTTTTTGTAAAAATCCCCGAATTCAAAATGGTCGTACCGACCAAGTTGAACTGAGCTTTTCGTTTATCGCCCTCTCAGGAACTCGGCACACAATATACCGGTTGCTACAGAAACATTCAACGACTCTGCCTTCGCGGGGCCTTTTGCAAAAGAAGGAATCGTAACAGCCCTGGTGACGAATGGCATCAGCATCGGACTTACTCCGCGGCTCTCGTTACCAATCAGCAACCAGGCGTCTTTTTTCAGTTCAGTCTGAAAAACATTTTCTCCACCCAGCACTGCTGCATACACCGGGATGCCTGTAGACTCCGTATTTCTCACCAGCAAATCAATCAACGGCGTGTGGAAAACCTTCATCCGGAAGACGCTACCCATGGTCGCCTGAATCACCTTCGGATTGAACAGTTCCGCTGAATCAGGTGAGCAAAACACCTGAGACACTCCAAACCAGTCGGCTGTTCGGATGATCGTACCCAGATTGCCGGGATCGCTGATCTGATCCAGCAGCAAGGTCAATCCCCTGGTGGGAGGAATAGTGTGACCGGAAGAAGCGGGTATTTGACATACCGCAAGCACCCGGTTGGGCGAATCAAGAACTGAAAGCCGAGCCAGCTGTTCGTCGGTGACGATCTGCACTAATTCGGGATCCAAGCCATCCGGCAACCTCCAATTTGAAGTCGCATAAATCGAATCGACTGCAAACGCCTTGTTTTGAATGAGCTCATGCACAAGCTTCGGTCCTTCCACGAGAAAAAGTCCCTCCTTCTCCCTGAATTTCTTCTGATGAAGAGATCGTACAAATCGCAGACGGCCACTACTCAGCATTCCAATCGGTTTTCTTCAATCATGTACTTTTACACATTAACGCCATGTTGCTCAGAATCCTTTCGTCAAGCATCATCCGAACCGTTACCGTGTTGATGGTGTTAGGAGCGACAGGATGTTCTATCAATCGCTCCATCCCGGAAAATGCGCATTTACTGAGCAAAAATACCATTAAATGTGACCAACCTGAGCTAAAGGAAAAGCTTAGCCCCATCCTAAAGCAAAAACCGAACAAGAAACTTTTAGGCGTTTTTCGGTTCCATTTGTCAGTTTATGAACTCGCCAACAAAGGCAAATCCACCAAGTTTAAGAAATGGTTGAAAGACGCTGTCGGGGAGCCCCCCGTCCTCTTTGACCAGCGTCTCAAAGAAAGCTCATCAGAACAGCTGTTGCTATACATGCAAAACAACGGCTACTTCGAAGCAAAAGTGGCCGACACCGCCATTTTCCGTCCCAAGCGTGCACATGTAGTATATCGAATCGTGTCAGGCCAGCCCTACAGGATACGGAATTACACGTTCCGAACCACGGATTCTCTGATTGCACAAACACTGCAAGAGGATCTTCCAAAAAGCCTGATCATTGGCGGTGAGGTGTTCTCTAACTCCACCCTTCAAAAAGAGCGTGAGCGGGTTAGCAATCTACTGAAGAACAAAGGCTTCTATCAGTTCTCGCCTGTATATATCAGCTTCCGAATCGATTCATCGCTACAGTCTCACCAACTGGATGTACAACTGGACATCAGCGACATCTCCCTTTTCACTCGCGATACCACCCAAAGTGCTGACAGCAACTTCGCCTCCTTCCATAAGCAGAGTTTTTTCAAGGACATATTGCTTGAACTCGATTTTGATCCACTTACCCTGCAAGACAGCGTACTCAAGGATACCGTAGAATACGGAGGAGTACTTTTTACCAAAAGGGGCAAGGTCCGCGACACCTACCTTCCCTCACATCTTTACCCGCATGTATTTGTCAGGCCAGGTGCCATTTACGCGCAGGATGATGTTCAACTCACCTACCGAAGACTTTCCGATCTGGGCATATTCCGTTTCATCAACATCCGGGTAGAACCTACCGGAGAAGTGGACAGCAGCGGGAAAGTCGCCCTCCGTTGTCTGATCCTCCTTAGTCCGCAGGCGCGCCAGAGCTACCAGATCGAAGGGGAAGGAACCAACAATGGCGGGAATTTCGGTATTGCGGGTAATCTCTTGTACAAGAACAAGAATCTGTTCCGTGGAGCCGAATCGTTGAATATCCGTATCAAAGGCGGAGTCGAGATTCAACAAAACTTTAGCGATACCACATACGAGAGCACCCGACAATTGGCATTTTTCAACGCGTACGAAATAGGGCCTGAGGTGTCTATTACTTTTCCGAGAGCGCTTTGGCCCTTCCACATGAGAAACCCGCGCAAGATCAGCAATCCCACCACTTCCGTCAGCGCAGGTTTCAATACTCAAAACCGACCCGAATACTTCCGCCAACTTGTAAACCTGTCGTACTACTATTCCATCCGCACCACAAAGTACAACCGCTTTTATTTCTACCCTGCAGAGATCAACTACCTGAATGTAGATCTCGACCCCGCTTTCGACAAGCAACTTTCCGAACTACAAGACCCTACCATACGACTTGGATACTCGGACCAGTTCATATCCAACGGCAGGATAAGTTACTTGTTTAACAACCAAGAGTTGAACTCCAGGATGAACTATTGCTATTTCCGCGTCAATCTTGAATTTGCCGGAAACAGCGTCTATCTCGCCACCAAACTACTTCGCACCGAGCCGGAAAAAGACGGTGCCGTTTATTTGTTTAATGTACCTTTTGCCCACTACGTGCGTCCCGATTTCGATTTGCGCTATTATATGCCCGCACAAAAGAACAATTCACTCTTCGTAGTTCGGTTAGCCAGCGGTATCGGTTTTGCGTACGGAAACAACAAGCAACTCCCATTCGAAAAAAGTTATTTTGCAGGAGGCCCCAACGAAATGCGCGCCTGGAGAACCCGACAACTCGGACCCGGATCAAGCACCAAGGATGATTACTTCGAGCGATTTGGGGAATTCAAAATAACCGGGAACACGGAATTCCGATTCGATATCGTCAGGAAATTCAAGGGAGCTTTATTTGCAGATGCCGGAAATATCTGGCTGGTCCGTAATTCTACAGGACGGGATGACGGACTTTTCCGATGGAGCAGTTTCATTGAACAAATGGCTTTGGGTGCAGGTGCAGGTATCCGTTTCGACCTGACTTTCTTCATCATCCGCCTGGACGGGGCTGTTCGAGTCATCGACCCTGCCAAACCTGCAGGTGACCGCTGGACACTCAGCAACAACAAACTGGGAGACATCACCTTCAATTTCGGCATCGGATATCCTTTCTGAATCGCCGCCCTCATTTTTTTCACAAAACACTGTTTTTCAATATATTAAAAATGATTTTCGAAAAAAAACTTCGGGAAACTGTAAGGTTTTCGCCCCATTCGTGCAATCGGCTCAAGCACACCCGACGTATGAATGCCAATTCACCTTTAAGATGAAACCGGTACAGAAAATCCTACTCGTTGACGACAAACCTGAAAACCTCTACTCTCTGGAGAGCATGCTCTCTGATGAGGGGCGTGAAATCCTGAAAGCCAACTCCGGACAGGAAGCTTTGAGAATCGCATTGGAAGAGGAAATCGCTTTAATCCTACTCGATGTTCAAATGCCGGGCATGGACGGATATGAAGTGGCTGATTTGTTGAAGTCGGCGAAGCGCACTCAGAACATTTCGATCGTTTTTGTCACGGCCATTTCAAAGGAACGTCAATACATGCTGAAGGGCCTGAATGCAGGTGCGATAGACTACCTTTTCAAGCCTCTTGACATCGATGTTACCCGGGCGAAGGTTGACACTTTGCTTCGCATCCATCAGCAACAAGTTGAAATCGAGCAGATGAATGCGCGTCTGCGCCAATTGGATACTGAGAAAAACTTCTTTTTGGGCATGGCCGCGCATGACCTGCGCAATCCGATCGGGAACATTTTAACTCTTGCACAACTCCTGAAAGAGGAAACCGGAGAGCGCCTGAATATGGACGAAAAAACCTACCTGGCGATGATCACACAAGCCTCTAGAAGCATGATCGAGCTGCTCAACAATCTCCTGGACATTTCGAAGATAGAATCGGGTCAGGCCTGTACGAAGAGCGAGGAACTCGGATTGTCCGGATTGTTACAGGAGTGCATTTCGTTTCACAAAGCAGCTGCCGACGGCAAAGAAATCCATCTGAGCTACAGTCTCAGGAACGAGCATCTCAAGGTATGTGCGAACCGCACCCAATTCCTGCAGATAGTAAACAACCTGGTAAGTAACGCCATCAAGTATTCACACCGCAAGACAGCAGTGGAGATCACTGCCGAAAAAACAATCAACGGAGAAATCACTGTCAAAGTCACTGACCAGGGACAGGGCATTCCCAAACACGAGCACAACAAACTTTTTCAACCGTTCACACGCACGAGTGTCACCACGACTTCAGGAGAGTCCAGCAACGGACTTGGACTGTGTATAGTCAAACGCCTTGTAGAAGGTCAGGGAGGCAGAATCTGGGTAGAAAGCCGACCCGGAGAAGGCTCCACTTTCGCTTTTACCGTCAAGGGTGTAAATGCATCCGCCGACGCGGAATTGAAATTGGCTTAGTCACACGACTCTATGACCATCGCGTAGCCTTGTCCAACGCCTACGCACATGGTCACAACGGCAAAGCGTTTTTTTCTCAGCTTCAGTTCGTAGGCGGCAGAAAGCAAAATACGCGCACCGCTCATTCCCAATGGATGACCAATTGCAATGGCTCCCCCGTTGGGGTTTATCCGAGGGTCGCGGTCTTCCAATCCCCACCCACGAATGCATGCGAGACTTTGAGCAGCGAAAGCTTCGTTCAATTCTAGCACATCCACCTGATCCCATCCGATTCCGGCCATTTCAAGCGCCTTGTTTGCAGCCCGCACCGGTCCGATGCCCATAATTCGGGGTTCAACACCGACCACCGCGCTGGAGCAAATGCGCGCCAAAGGGACCAGGTCGTTTTCACCCAACGCCTTTTCAGAAGCGATCAACAATGCCGCTGCCCCATCGTTCAATCCGGAGGAATTACCGGCTGTTACGGTGCCGCCTGTACGAAATGCAGGCTTTAACTTCGACAACGCCTCCATTGATGTACCGGATTTGATGAATTCATCCTGGTCGAACAACACCATATCCCCCTTCTTCACCGGGATGGATACCGGTTCGATCTCCATGGCGAATCGTCCCGACTCACGTGCACGAGTAGCCTTTTCCTGAGACCAGCAGGCAAACGCATCCTGATCCTCTCTTGAAATCGAACCCTCATCGGCCAGGCATTCGGCGGTCTCTCCCATGGCATGGGTTCCGAACTTCTCCTTCATGACCGGGTTCACGAAACGCCAGCCGAAACTGGAATCGAACATCTGAGCATCCCTGCCGAAAGGAACCGAAGTTTTTGAGATCACCCAGGGCGAACGGGTCATCTGCTCTACGCCACCGGCTACGACGAGCTGAGCCTCACCGGCCTTGATCATCCGGGCCGCATTCGCGGCTGCCGACAATCCGGATGCGCACAACCTGTTTACGGTTTCGCCCGGAACAGAAATCGGATACCCCGCCAGCAATGAAGCCATGCGAGCCACATTGCGATTGTCCTCGCCGGCCTGGTTCGCACAGCCCATCACTACGTCGTCGATTGCCGAAGGATCGAGCCCCGGATTCCTGTTCAACAACGATTTCAGTACATGCGCGGCGAGATCATCAGCACGAACCGTGGAGAGTTTGCCAGCGAAATTCGCTACAGGGGTGCGCACGCCATTTACGATAAATGCATTCATGAGATAAGTAAGGTTATCGGGCAGGATATTGAATCAGGGAAATCAAATTTCTGGAAACCAGGCTTTGGATGTTCGGTAAACCGTTCCTTTGAAGAGGGCTACTGTGCGTCCATGCTGATTGACTACAGACACATGGTAGATAGCGATCTTATTGGTCCGGTTCATTTCAACGGCAGTAGCAGTGATTTCATCGTTCTCCATCAGCGGCTCGGTATGGGAAATGGAAGTCTCGACAGAAACGCTGCGCATGCCGTGTGCATTCGAAGCAAAGGCCAGGGCACTATCCGCCAACGCGTAGGTGATTCCACCATGCGCGATAGAAAAACCGTTCAACATCTCTTTGCGAATGACCATGCGCAGCACACTTTTCCCGGGAGCCATCAGCATCCGTTCAATGCCCAGCCATTGGCTGAAGGCATCGTTTTCAAACATACGGTCCACGACGCGCTTTGCAAGTTCCTCTTCCGTGCTCATCCTGCCAATAAACGCATAAAATTAGCGGATTCTTCCAAGCCTTTGCATCTATCCGGACTTTTCAAAACAGACCAGGCCGCACCACTTCTTGCTCATGATTCAACAGACGACTCTTTTTTTCCGCTCCCCAGGCATAGCCTGTTTTCTGGCCTTGACTTCCCACCACGCGATGGCAAGGAATGATCAAAGCGATCGGGTTGGATGCAACCGCTGCAACCAGGGACTGAAGCGTATCCACATTCAATTTCTTTTGAATTACGGAATAAGACATGGTCTCACCGAAAGGGATCTCCATCAAACTCTCCCAAACATGGCGCTGAAACACCGTCCCTGCCGGTTCAATAGGCACATCGAACCTTCTCAACTTTCCATTGAAATAAGCATCCATTTGCCTGACAGCCTCCTTCAATAGGGGATGATCGGATAATACATCATAGGGCTTTGTTGTAAAATAAACAGACATGACCACCCAGTCGTCGGACTCTATATTGAGTGAACCGAAAGGTGTCGTCAAGGATGTGCTGTTCATCTGCCCGGAAGAATCATTCGGTTATTTTCAAACTTGAATTTCAATCGGTGTAGAAACCCTTTCCCTCGGCTACAAGACGCCGTAAAAGCACAGAGGGACGGTATCGCATATCGCCCGTAAGTTCCTGTAACCCGACCAGTGTATCGAGAATTTGCGGAAGTCCGATGGTGTCGCCCCATTTCAACAATCCGTGGGGGTAGTTTACTCCTTTGGTCATGGCGAGGTCGAGTTCTTCTTTGGAAGCGATTCGCAGGTAACAAGCTTCCGCGGCCTCGTTGACCAGCATGCTGATGACGCGATGAAAAATGATATTCCAAAGTTTTTCATCGCCGGATGGATTGGCCTTAACGGAGCCTTCGCTGTAGTCGTAGTACCCCCTACCCGATTTCCGTCCGAAATAACCGGCTTCGGACATGCGCTTCTGAATGATGGAGGGACGGTATCTCGGATCGAAGTACATCTGCTTCCATACTGTTTCGGTCACTGCGTAGTTCACGTCATTGCCGATCAGGTCCATGAGCTCAAACGGCCCCATCCGAAAACCACCCATGGTCCGAAGGGCATGATCGATGGTCACCTCATCGGCGACTCCCTCTTCAAGCATACGCAGCGATTCTCCGTAAAACGGACGAGCCAGACGATTGACAATGAAACCCGGGGTATCTTTCACAACCACCGGAACTTTGCCCCAGCTCCGCATCAGATCAATGGACCAATCAACCGTTTGTTGTTTTGTCTGCAGAGCCGGAATGATCTCAACCAAAGGCATGAGCGGTGCAGGATTGAAAAAATGCATGCCGACCACCCTGCCCGGTAACGTACATGATGCAGCTACCGAGGTCACCATCAGGGAAGAGGTATTGGTCGCCAGGATAGAATCGGAGGTACATAGACGGTCCAGCTGGCCGAACAGCTCCCTCTTCATTTCAAGATCCTCTAAAATCGCTTCGATGACCAGTTCAGAAGAAGAAAGTTCGTCAAGTGCATTCACCGGCCTTAACCGTTCCATGGCAGCCTCGACTTCAGAAACCGAGATCTTTCCTTTGGACTGCATCTGCTCGAGCGAAGACCGAATCTTAGACAAGGCCTTTGAAACAGCTCCTTCCTTCGGATCGAAAAGTCGCGTGATGTGACCGGCCAATGCGGCCACCTGGGCAATGCCCATCCCCATCGTTCCGGCTCCAACGACTGCTACTTCCATTGGCTTAATGCTATTGTTCTCCATGGGTTATCATTTTCCGATAAATTCCGGCTTCCGCTTCTCAAGAAATGCACGCACGCCCTCTTTGTGATCCAAGGTCTGCCCTGCGATGGCCTGATGCTCCTCTTCCGCCTCAAGCTGTTGCTCCAACGAATTTGACATGGACCTATTCAGCAGACGCTTGGTCAAGCCGATTCCCCGAGTGGGCATATTGCCCAGTGTAGAGGCGATGGACAAGGCTTCTTCCGAAAGCCGGTCGTCATCCACCGTCCTGTAGATCATTCCCATGGCCAATGCCTCGTCGGCCGTCACCTTGTCGCCCATCATCATCAAAGCAGCAGCGCGCTGGAAACCGATCAGCCTGGGCAGGAAGAATGTCCCACCGCTATCGGGCACCAGGCCGATCTTACTGAAAGCCTGGATGAAAGATGCGCCTTTGCCAGCAATCACCAGATCGCAAGCCAGCGCAATGTTCGCTCCGGCACCGGCAGCGACGCCGTTCACTGCGCACACTACAGGCTTTTCAATTGACCGGATCTTGAGTATGATCGGATTGTAGTGTTCCCTGACTATGGCACGGATCCCGGGACCATCAGGCGCAATCGCCTCGGACAGATCCTGTCCGGCACAGAAAGCCTTCCCATTCGCCGAGAGGAGTATGGCCCTGATGCTTTCATCGGCAGCTGCCGCATCCAGTTCATTTTGAAGCCGAATGGCCATCTCCCTGTTGAAACTGTTGAATTTCTCCGGTCGATCGAGAACGATACACCTTACAGGACCATTGGTTGAAACGCTGATCATAACACTTTGAAGTTTCAGCGAAAATACGACATCGGCCACATCGAAGACGTGCCAGGTACGCTCGTGCACATCAGAGCGGATTCCGGACCGGGTCTGCACTCCAGTCTGCTTTGTTATTCCTATACACCTTCGTACTTTCGCGCACACTTCACACGGAAACGCGAGTTTCACCACATATTCTTCAAAATGACAGGATCATCAATCACCATCAAAAAAGGCAAACTAAAAGTACCCAGCGACCCCATCATACCCTTCATTGAAGGCGACGGAACCGGGCCGGACATCTGGGCTGCATCCGTTAAAGTCATTGATGCAGCAGTGGAAAAGGCTTTCGGCGGCAAAAAGAAAATCGTTTGGAAAGAAGTCCTGGCCGGAGAAAAGGCATTCAACAAGACCGGCAACTGGCTGCCTCAGGAGACCCTTGATATGATCGACCAATACAAAGTCGCCATCAAAGGCCCCCTAACGACACCCGTCGGCGGAGGCATTCGATCCCTGAACGTGGCACTTCGCCAGCAACTGGATCTTTACGCCTGCGTGCGTCCGGTACGTTGGTTCAAGGGCGTGCCCAGTCCTGTCAAGGAGCCGGGATTGGTCAACATGACCATTTTCCGGGAAAACACGGAAGACATTTACGCGGGGATCGAATACTTGGCCGGAACACCCGAGGTTGAAAAAGTGTTGCATTTCCTGGAGACCGAGATGGGCGTCAAGAAAATCCGATTCCCGAAAACCTCTTCCATCGGCATCAAGCCTGTTTCCATTGAAGGTACTGAGCGTCTTGTACGTGCTGCACTTGAATTCGCTCTGGAGCAAAAGCGTTCGTCCCTGACTCTTGTCCACAAGGGCAACATCATGAAATTCACCGAGGGCAAATTCAAGGACTGGGGATACGAGCTCTGCGAAAGGGAATACGGTGACCGGGTTTTCACCTGGGCACAATACGACCGCATCAAGGCCGAAAAGGGCGAAGGAGCAGCGAATACTGCCCAGTCTGAAGCTGTTGCCGCCGGCAAGTTGATCGTGAAGGATGTGATTGCCGACGCCTTCCTCCAGCAGATCCTTCTGCGTCCTTCCGAATACGATGTGATCGCCACGTTGAATTTGAACGGAGATTATATATCAGACGCACTTGCCGCGCAGGTTGGAGGAATTGGAATTGCACCCGGTGCAAACATCAACTATGTCAGCGGGCATGCCATTTTCGAGGCCACGCATGGAACTGCGCCCAAGTACGCCGGCAAAGACATGGTCAACCCCTCCTCAGTCATCCTTTCGGGGGTCATGATGCTCGAGTATATGGGATGGAACAAGGCCGCAAAACTGATTGTGAAGGGGATCGAGCGCAGCATCCGTAAGAAGAGGGTCACCTACGACTTTGAGCGACTGATGAAAGGAGCGACCAAGCTCAAATGCTCTGAATTCGGAGACGAGATCATCTCAAACATGTAATCAAAAAGGCCCTCCCGCAGGGCCTTTTTCATACCCGATCACCACGCATGAAAAGCGAAACCGTCGTAGCCTATTCATTCAACCCGTTGATCAGAAAGTACATCTTCCTGGTAGGAGCATTCATTCTGCTCTTTTCGGTCATCGGCATACCTCTCCTCCCCTTCTGGCTATTCGGAATGGGACAATGGTACAGCAGGTTGTATTTTGAAAAACTTGAATGTGAACTCAGCGACCGGACGCTACGCTTCAAGCAAGGCATCCTTTTTCAATTCGAGAAAACCATTCCGCTGGACAACATTCAGGACATGACCTTTTTTGAAGGCCCTTTGCTACGTCAATTCAATCTGAGCAATGTTAAAATCGAAACTGCGGGACACAATCCCCATGCCGGCAGCAGCATGTCACTGATCGGCATCATCGATGCACAACAATTCCGCAACGATATCCTCGAACGACGTTCAGCTTTGCAAGGCGACACAAACGGACAAAAAGACCCGTTGATCAGAATTGCCGACAAACTGGACTCCATTTACATCCTTCTGGAGAAGAGGAACGAAAATCCCTGAACCGGATCAGATGCACTTGAATTGCTCGAATGGCTGCCGGCAGCTGTGACAGGAATAGAGCGCCTTACAGGCGGTTGAACCGAACCTGCTGGTCAAGGTGGTATCTATCGAATCGCAAAACGGACAACGAACCGGCCCATCGACTGCTTTGGCCAAAGGATGCAGGTGCTCGAATGTCAACTTTGGAGGTGGTGCGATGCCATATGCTTTTAGTTTCCCCCTGGTGCTTTCCGACATCCACTCGGTCGTCCATGCCGGCTTATAAACGATCCGGATTCCGGGTTCATATCCGTTTTCCACCAACACCCTTTGCACCTCATCTTCCATCGCCTTTAACGCAGGACATCCCGAATAAGTGGGCGTCATGGCCACGTCCACAGAGCGACCATCGACAGTTATACTGCGAACGACCCCGAGCTCGACGATGGAAATCGCGGGAACCTCAGGATCGGGTATTGTGTTCAACAATTCCCAAATCCGGGTTTCCTCGGGAGTACGCTGATCAATCGCTACCGGATCCTGCATAACTAAGCATTACCACTTGGCATCGGGATAAGCCCTGGGCAAATATTGCATTTCCGAAAGCATGTGTCCCAGGTGCTCGGTATGTATTCCTTTGAATCCACCTTTGGAGCGATATCCTACCACGGATGGTAAACTCAACAAGGCCTGACCAAAGACCTCTTCCACCATTTGGTTCCATTCCGAACGAAGAGCCTCGAGGTCACAGGCAACGCCTGCCTGGATCAGGATAAGGTCCACTTCATCCATCTCGAACAGCTCGTCAGTGAACCCCCAAAGATCCTGCAAAGCGATGGATATTCGCTGATGGCTTTCATCAGTGCCATCTCCCAGCCGGATGACCCACTGACTGGAGTGACGGACATGATAGGTCAGTTCTTTCAACGCCTTCGCAGCTATTCCCGAGAGTGTCTCGTCTTTAGAACGCGACAACTCGCGGAATTGCAGGTAGGCCAACGAACTGTAGAGAAACGACTTCATCATGGTCACGGCAAAATCGCCGTTAGGTTGTTCGACCAAACAACGATTCAAAAACTGCCTTTCATTGCGATGAAAAGCAAGGTCATCCTCGGTACGACCAGCACCTTCCAGTGTTACGGCATAAGTATACAATGCGCGGGACTGACCAAGCAAGTCGAGACCCATGTTGCTGATGGCAATGTCTTCTTCCAGGATAGGGCCGTGTCCACACCACTCGCAAAGTCGCTGAGCCAGGACAAGCGCGTTATCCGCCAACCTCACACAATAGGTAAAGAGGGCTTGATGATTGTTCTCCATCAGATCTGTTTGATTCCCTCCGGTGTCTTGTAGAAGTTGGGCCAGCGGTACATCTTGTCATTGGCCGGATCAAAGAATGGCCCCATGTCCTCTGGTGTAGAGGCAACGATTGAAACGGTTGGCACGACCCAGATGTTGACGGCTTCCATGCGACGGGCGTATACATCACGTGCATTGAGAAGGGCCATTTCCGCATCGGGAGCATGCACATTTCCGGCATGTTGGTGGGGCGAACCATCGCCTTTTTGTGTAAAAACTTCCCAGCTGGGCCAATTGTCAGAAGAGGACATACTTTGATTTTATCTGAAATGGAAATTCAATTTAGACTACCGCAGCCAATTTACTTCACAACAAGCGGGATTGAAGGTGAAGCGGAATGAGCTTTATCAGGCTGCTTCGGATTTCGCATGTTTAGCAGCATGTGCAAGAGCCGCTTCCCTTACCCATCGGCCATTTTCATGCGCATCCCTCCGCTGTTTCATGCGAAGGCGGTTGCAAGGACCATTTCCACTGATCACCTGGTTGAATTCATCCCAATTGATCTCACCGAACTCATAGTGCCGGGTTTGTGGATTCCATTTCAACTTTTCATCCGGAACTGTCAGACCGATGGCTTCCGCCTGGGGCACTGTACGGTCTATGAAACGCTGACGCAACTCATCGTTGGATTGCAACTTCACCTTCCAGCTCATCAGCTCGGCTGAGTTGGGCGAATTCTTATCCGAAGGCCCCAGCATCATGATGGACGGCCACCACCAGCGATTGAAGGCATCTTGAGCCATTTCCTGCTGCTCTTTTGTACCCCGCATCAGGTGAGCCATAATCTGATACCCCTGTTTATTGTGAAAGTTCTCTTCCTTGCAGATCCGTACCATGGCACGGGCATAGGGGCCATAGGAGCATTTGGCCAGCATGGTCTGGTTCACGATGGCTGCACCGTCCACCAACCAGCCGATGGCTCCCATGTCGGCCCAATTCAGGCTGGGATAGTTGAAAATACTGGAATATTTGGCTTTCCCGGAAAGCAGCTGGTCAATCATTTCCTCCCTGGACGTACCCAAAGTCTCCGCACCACTATAGATGTAGAGACCATGTCCGGCCTCGTCCTGGATCTTGGCCAGAAGAACGGATTTGCGCATGAGGCTCGGAGCACGGGTGAGCCAATTGCCTTCAGGCAACATACCCACAACTTCAGAGTGCGCATGCTGAGACATCATTCGAAGCAATTGCTTTCGGTAACGCTCGGGCATCCAGTCCTTTGGCTCAATGGTCTGTCCCTCTGCAATTCGCTTCAGAAAGCGTGATTCGCGTTCAGCAGCGTCCGAATTCATTTCGTGTACTTCCATAAGGTTGGATTTATCTTGGTAAAATTACAAACAAACCCGGGGACAGTCCAAACCCCGACCTCCCGGAATGACATCCATCACAACAAGACAGCATACCCAAATGTTTGCTCAGATCCGATACCGTATTTGCAACCCTTGCACCGGCATTACGTAAAACCCGGACTAAATCCAGGCCAAAACCACCTATACTCACCGCCCAATCAAATCCTTGCACCATTGATTAACTTTGTCCATATGAGAATTCAGATCCTGGCTTCATTATTCGCCATCTTAATAGGAATGCAGTCCTGTAGACCGGTGAGCGAGGTCGCTTATTTCCAGCCGGACGATAAAAAAGAGAAGTCCTCACGTCGTGGCACGGATTCGCCTCAACCTCCCCCACCCGCGACCTATGATTACCACTTGCGCTCCGGAGACATTTTGGCGCTCTACGTATCGAGTTTAAGCCCGGAGGCAAGCAGCTTTTTCAACACGATCGCCCCAATCGAAAGGAATGAGCAAGGGGTCAGCAGTTCCTATTCGACGCGCACCGATATTGGATACCTGGTTGATCAAGAAGGAAAAATAGACCTTCCGCTTGTAGGCAAGGTGAGCATTGCCGGGTTGACCACTTCACAAGCGAGGGACACCCTGACCATCCGTCTGGAGAAATTCCTGCAATCTCCTTCTGTTCGAATTTACATTCAAAATTTCCGAATCACCATTTTGGGCGAGGTTAACCGCCCCGGTGTTTTCAATGTCACCAACGAGAAAATCAGCATACCGGAAGCCGTTGGCCTTGCCGGTGACCTGAACATCTTTGCGGATCGGAAAGGAATCACACTGATTCGGGAGATCGACAATGTCAAACAGTACTATCCCATTGACCTTACACAACGGCAACTCTTCACCTCGCCACAGTACCATCTGCAATCCGGAGACATCCTTTACGTTCCACCTGTGCAGGGTCGCGTTGCTCAAAGCGACAATTTCTACAGAGTCGCCCCGATGATATTGAGTACCATCACACTCATCGCTGTTTTGGCAACCCGTTTAGCGAACTTCTGACGCCATGGACAAGAACCAAGCTCCAAGCGGATACCCTTACGGCGCACCTCTTCCCGAGGCCGGACAGTTGGAACAGAAAAATCAGGCCAACCTGAAGGTAATGTTCCACAAATTCATCCTCAGGCACTGGTACCTGTATATTTATACACTCACCATTGGCCTTGTCACCGCCTACTTCTATAACTGGTACGCCACCCCCATTTACATGACCACCTGCACCGTTCTGATCAAGGACGACAAGCAGAAGCAGAATGCCAATGACCTGCTGTCCAAACTCGGTGAATTCGATACCGAAGGCGGAATAGAAACAGAAATCGGCATCATTCGGTCACGACAACTAATCCGTAAAACCATTGAAGATCTCGAATTCAGAAAGAGCTATTTTCTGCGGGGAGAGGTCAAGACATCGGAAATGTACAGGGAAAGTCCTATCCGCCTTGTTTCTGATACGCTCTACCCCATTTCGAACAGTACGGCACTCAATCTCGAAATCCTGGATGACCGCAAGTACAAAATCAGTTACAATCATCCCAGGGGCGCACAGGTAGGTTACTACCTGTTTGGCAAAACCATCCAAACCAAGATCGGAGTCTTTAAGATTGAAAAAACCGAGAAGTTCAAGACCGAAGCCTACCTGAATCCCAAGTATGAAAAGCGAAACATCATCATCCGCTTCAATAGCATTGAGCAGCTCACCGACCACTACCAGACCCTGCTGAAAATCGACAAGGTCAATAAGCAATCGAGTATCATACAAGCATCGATGCAGGGGCCCGTGCCGACTAAAAGCGAAGATTTCCTAAACCATCTATTTGAATCTTATATTGCTAAAGGTATTGAGTTGAAGAACGAATACGCCGTAAATACATTGCGCTTTATCGATGAACAGGTTAACCTTTTGAGCCAGGACATCGATGCCAATGAGGCCAGTGTGGAACAATTCCGTCTTCAGCGTGGCATCACCGACCTCAGTGTTGAAGCTACATCCTATCTTGAAAGCGTAAAGAACTTCGACAACAAGATCTCTGAACTGCAGGTACAAACATCGTTTCTCGATTATCTTGAAAAATACGTGGCTGACGGCAGGGAAATGTCCGGAAACATCTCACCAGGAAGTATTCTGGTAAACGACCCTCTGCTGACCAATCTGATCCTGAAGATCAACGAACTTGAAAACAAGAAGAAATCCCAGCTAACTCTTGCCAAGCAAGACAACCCGCTTCTTGTCAGCCTGAACACCGAACTTCAGAACACTAAATCCTCTCTGCTTGAGAACATCCGAAGCCTTCGAAACGGATTAAAATCATCACTTCGCGAAGCGGTTACCCAGAAATCACTGGTGCAGGGCAAACTGCGTCTGCTTCCCGGAGCACAACGCGAACTACAAACATTGATGCGCGGCTCCAATATCAAGGAGACTTTGTATTCTTACTTGCTTCAAAAACGTGCAGAAACCGCCATTCTCCTCGCATCTACAACGGCCGACAACCGGGTGGTAGATCATGCACGCACTTTGTCCAAGCCGTTGAAACCGGTAAAAAGCCTAAGCTATTCCATCGCGTTTGTACTCGGCCTGGCATTGCCTGCAATACTCATTTACATGAGGGATGCGATGAACGACAAAATTGAGGACCGGTATGACCTGGAAAAGCAGACTTCAATTCCTATTCTTGGCCTCATCGGCCTCAGTGCTTCCAAGTCCGGGATTGTTGTTTCGGAGAAACCGAATTCCCATATTTCTGAGTCCTTCCGCTCAATTCGTACAAACTTGCAGTATTTCAACCCGAACAAGGAACGAAACGTGATTATGGTCACGTCTTCAATCAGTTCAGAAGGAAAAAGCTTTTGCTCCATAAACCTTGCAGTGATGTTGGCGATGTCGGGCAGAAAAACCATCATGGTCGGATGCGACTTGAGGAAGCCGAAGAATTCTGTAGGCTTCGATTTCGTATCGGATACAGGACTCAGTAACTACCTGATCGGTATGGCCTCTGAAAAGGATATCATTCAGAATTCGGGGAGTATTCCAAATCTGGACGTCATCCTTTCCGGTCCAAAACCTCCCAATCCCTCCGAGTTGATCCTGTCACCCAAGATGGATGAACTCATGGAATACCTAAAAGGTAATTACGACAACATTTTGCTGGACACTCCTCCTGTGGGCCTCATCACAGACGCCATGGTATTGTCCAAATATACCGACATCAATATCTATGTGGTTCGACAGGGCGTAACTCGTCGCCACCACCTCGGCTTCGTCAACAAACTATACACCGAAGGAAAACTTCGCAACCTCTGCATCATCATGAATGCGATGAAGGCAGGAAACGCCACTTACGGCTATGGTTATGGCTACGAATACGGTTACGGGTACGGGTATGGATACGGGTATGGGTATTACGACGAGGAACAGCAAGAAGGTAAAATCAAGAAAGCCCTTGGGACGATTTTCAGAAGCAAGTTTCCCCGGAAGTCCAGAAAAAGCGGAAAGTCTTCGGCTTAAAATGACTTGACCTC